>JALUUK010000544.1 GCA_027021395.1 Acidobacteriota bacterium | reverse complement strand
AGCGATCTGATATCGATGAAGACGACGACCTGGGAGAGGCCCCCGAATCGGCAGGCCTGGGCGAAGAGAGCGCTGAAGAGCGTCGCGCTGCCAAGAAGGGCTATTTCCCTTCGTCGATGGGCCTGAGCTTTCTAGTGTCGAGCCAGTCGCGGTCTCTCGAAGCGCGAGTGCGGTGGGGAGATTACGCGAGGGAAAAGGTTGAAAGAAAGGATGGCAAGCTGCTTCCCGTCTGGCAGCGCAGACCCCGAGAAGAAGCAATCGAATTGACGTTGGCCGGTGGCAGCGCGCCTGTTGCACATGACGTGCCGAATTCTGACGGACTTCAGTTGCACGTCGTGGAGCGCGTCGTAGCCGCCGAGGATATGCGAGATCATGTCCCAGCGGGGACGCGATCGGTCTCTGTATTCTTAGTGAATCACCGCGCACCAAACGAGCAGACACCCGACGAGGCTTACGTCTTTCAACCGGAAATCGAGCTTCGCAGTCAGGAGCCGTTCGTCTCACGTCCCGATCCACGGGGTATGTTTGCTGAGGATTGGGATGAGGAAGTCGCCGACCTCCATTTCGTCGATATACCCTCCTATGCCACAGGGCACGGTATTTCTGCCGAGTGGGTGATCACGGACGGCGCTTGCCGCACGTTGCACACCGCCTGGATTCCCAGCGCCGAGGTCGAAACGACGTCCACCGTGGATATGGATGGAGTCGAACTCTCGATGGACGCGCTTGGGGCGCTTGTGGATGGTGCCTCGGCCAGGACTGCTTTGCATCCATTGGTCGGCCAGTACCGCGCGTGGATCAGGGAGCAACAAGAGGTCGCTGCCCAGCTACCGGGAAAGCGCCACGAGACGGCGGTAGAGCTGCTGCGTCTCGCGGGGATCGCAGCCGACCGCATCGATCGGGGAATCGCGGTTCTTGCCGAAGACGCGGACGCCCTGGACGCATTCCGCGTAGCGAATCGCGCGGTTGCGCGAGCACTCAAGAAGCGCCTCGAACTCGAAGAACCTAGTTGGCGTACCTTTCAGCTCGCATTTCTACTGCTCAATCTTTCCGGACTCGCGGATCAGAACGACCCTCACCGAGAGACGGTGGACCTTCTGTTTTTCCCGACAGGCGGCGGCAAGACCGAGGCCTACTTGGGGCTCGCGGCCTTTGCCATGGTGCTGCGTCGTCTTGGCCATCCGGAAGATCATGGCCGCGCGGGAGCAGGGGTGAGTGTCATCATGCGCTACACCCTGCGCTTACTGACGCTGGACCAGCTCGGGCGCGCAGCTGGGCTGGTTTGCGCGCTGGAACTCGAACGAGAAGCCGACACGGCACGCTACGGGGAGTGGCCATTCGAGATCGGGCTCTGGGTAGGCAAAGCGGCGACACCGAATATCCTTGGGCACAAGGGAGAAAAGCGCTCCGACTCTGCGCGCGCCAAAGTACGGCAATTCAAGAACGATCCTCAGAGTAAGCCGTCGCCGATTCCGCTTGAGAACTGCCCATGGTGTGGAGAGCGCTTCCAGCCGGATTCCTTCACCCTGTGCCCGAATGACGACAAGCCTACCGCGCTTCGCATTGTCTGCACGAACTTCGAATGCGATTTCACTCGCGATCGGGCGCTGCCGATTGTGGCGATCGACGAGCCGATTTATCGGCGCTTGCCGGCATTCCTGATCGCCACGGTCGACAAGTTCGCGGCACTGCCATGGGTTGGGAACTCAGGCGTGCTCTTGGGTGGAGCCGATCGCTACGACGAGGCGGGTTTCTATGGTGCGGCGGATTCCGGTCGAGGCACGCGACTCTCCGCCCCTCTGCCGCCTCCCGATCTGATTATCCAAGACGAGTTGCACCTTATTTCAGGTCCTCTTGGGACGATGGTCGGCCTGTACGAG
>JALUUK010000543.1 GCA_027021395.1 Acidobacteriota bacterium | reverse complement strand
TTTCGGAAAGACCGCGAGTAGTCCAAACTCGTCGGCATCGGCCGAACGAATGCGGCGATCCGGATCGCTCCACCCCCCGATGCGCAGCGCGATCGGAGTTTCGCCGACGACGAAGAGGTACTCGATGCCGACGTGGATCTCCGTCGCGTCGTCCACCGTAAACCGAGCGTCGGTGAAGGGGAAGGTGATCCGATTGAGCCCGGCCTTGTAGCCGTCGAGAAGGTCGCTGTACTCGATACGCATGACATCGATGAGGAAGGTCCACGGTTCAGACGGCCGGATCGACACGCCCACCCCATAGCTATCTGGAGTGTTGAAGACGTTATCGAATCTCCTGCCGAAAATCTCCTGGGCCCGCTCGGCATTGACCCCTTCGTCCGAAATCGTCTCTTCTAGTACGAAGCGAGTCCCTCGCCGGTAGACCGCACCGAAGCTCAGCGCATCCATCGGACGCCAAATCACTCCGGCGTTGAAGGAGAGATCGAGATCATTGTCCTTGATCCTTGTGGCGTAATCGAGTGTCGGTGAGCCGAAGGGATCTTGCGGCCCCGCCGTTCGGTCGCTGAACAAGTTGTCGACTCGTCCGTCCATGCTCATCACCCCCACGACGAGCGTCACTCCGAACGAAAGCGTTCTGTGCAAATCGACCGCCATCGCGAGGTTGTAGAGGTCGATGCGTGCATCCATGTCGGCATTGGCGGTACGCTCTTCATCGATCAGCGCAGTCCCGATGATCACCGGATCTCCCGTCTCGTTTTGGAAGTCGATGATCGCTGCTTCACCGGTGATGCGGAACGAGTTCATGGTGCGCGTATTGATTCGCAGGGACTCCATCCTCGAGAATGCGAACGCAAAGCGCTCCATCGGGATGACATACGAAATGAAAGAAGGAGAGATCGTCGGAAGAGGATCGACCAAGGCGCCGGCCGTGACCTGCCCATCGAAGAACTTGGTCCGCAACGGCGTCCCGGCGGTTACGCTGGTGCTCGAAACCGAAGACGCACGCACTTCTGCAAATAGCTCCGGCCGCCGCAAGTTCATCAGCCCCGCCGGATTGGCCCACGCCGCAGTCGAATCATCCGCGAGAGAGACAAATGCGCCTCCAAGACTCAAGGATCGCGCCCCGGGATTGATCAGATTGAAGCGGAAATTGCGAAAGATCTCTTCGTCGGTCAACGCGAAACCAAGTGAACTCATGGCCCCGCATAGCAGGACGACGAAAACGATACGACAGTAGTTCTTCATCGCTTCTCCTCGGAATGACGAATGCGGTCCGCCTCGACTTGCTGAATGAACCTGCTCACCCACGCATTCTGGTCGAACCCCGGAATCCGCCTGAAGATTCTGGTCATCTGATTCGCTACGACCTTGACTTCGGCAAGCAGCGGTTCCGCCGCTTCTCCACCCTGCAATGTGATCAAATAGCGGCCCGCAGGAAGGTCGAGAACGACCGGCGTCCGCCTTCGGGAAGGAATCACTTCGCCCGTCTGTAGATCTTCGATGGATACGATCTCGGCCGACGGCGTCGAAGTCACGCCGACGCGACCGAAGTGTCTTGGTGGTGCGCTAGAGTCGACCGCGTGTGCTGCGTCTTGCTTCGGGGGTGAGGCCGTCGCTTCCAAGCTCGGCGTCTTCGCCTCCGACGCGGATCGCTCGGACACCTTTTCTTGCGGGACTTTGCTCTCGGGCGTCTCGGCGCGTTCCGCCATCGGCGGAGCAGGCGTGGAAGTCTCGCGTTCGGAGGCCGCCGCCACGGGCGCCTCGATCTCCGATCGTACCGCCTCCTCACCACCGGGTGAACTTTGCCCCAAGGTCGGCACCTCCCCACCCTGCACGTCTTTCTCCGACCGAAGAGCGAGGCCCAAGACGAGCAACACCAGC
>JALUUK010000542.1 GCA_027021395.1 Acidobacteriota bacterium | reverse complement strand
AAGAGTGATCGCGCGTGGGTCCCATTCGACGCGGAGCAGCACGTTCGCTTCTTCGGTTCGGTGCATGTCTGGCAGGAAAAGGACACGACCAGCCTGACCGCTGCGGAGGAAGTCCTCGTCTCTCGCCTCGATCTTCGCTTGGTAGCCATCAAGGACGTGGTCTTTCGATTTGATCGCGAGGTCGAAGGAGGCAAACGCGCGGGGTTCCTACGCGCCGATCGTCTCGACTACCAGCAGGAGCGCCGGCTCGATCCTCTAGGCCCCCAACGCTGGATCGTCTTGCTGATGGGGCATGCTTCCTACTACGAGTCGGAAAGCATGCGAGTCGATTCCGAGACGATGACGATTCACCTTCGAGATGACCACCGTATCGAGCGCCTCGAGGCCGACGGGGACGTCCGTATTCTCAATGGCAAGGATCGGCTCAGCGGAACCCGCCTGCACTGGGAAGGCGGCCGAGAGGGCTGGGCGGACCTCTTCGGCGAATCGGCGCTCGCGCGACTCGATTCGAGTGAATACGGCACGGTGCAAATGAAACATATACGCTATCGTCTGCTCGACGGACGAATCGAAAGCGACGAGCGCTTGATTCTCCAGAAGGAAGGCACGAACGCGGCGCCCTCGGAAAGCCGGGAGGGAAAGCCCGAGGACTCCGATGGGGGCGGGCAGGAGGAGCACCGACATTGAGCGATGCATTGCGCGAAGATAAGAACGGCGGTCGTCCCAAGACGCGCTCGCCCGAACGCGTTCGCGACCGCAAACTCGAAGCGACCGGCCTGATCAAGGCCTTCGGTGGACAGCGCGTCGTCGACCGCGTTTCGGTTCGGGTCGAGCCGGGCGAGATCGTCGGACTGCTCGGACCGAACGGGGCCGGCAAGACCACGACCTTCGCCATGATCGTGGGCTTGCTCGAACCGGATGAGGGCACGATCCGACTCGGCGATGTCGATCTGACGGCTTGGCCCTTGCACAAGCGTTCGGCGGAAGGCTTGGCCTATCTCCCGCAAGAAGCGAGCGTCTTTCGCCGACTGAGCGTTCGACAAAACCTCGAAGTGATCTTAGAGCAGATGGGTCACGACGAAGATGCGATCCACGATATCAGCACGGATTTGCTTTCGGACTTTTCTTTGACACATGTCGCGGAAAACGCCGGCTACTCGCTGTCCGGAGGCGAGAGAAGACGCGCGGAGATCGCACGAGCGATGACCATTCGTCCCGACTACCTGCTGCTCGACGAGCCGTTCGCCGGAATCGATCCCATCGCCGTCGGCGACATTCAGCGCATCATCCGTGACTTGTCCGCGCGGAAAATCGGTGTCCTGATCACCGATCACAACGTGCGAGAGACATTGCAGATCACCGACCGAGCGTATATCATCAGTGAAGGTCGCATCTTTCGCAGGGGTTCACCAACGGTCCTCGCAGCCGATGCAGAGGTGCGGGCAGTGTACCTTGGGGAAGAGTTTCGCCTCTCCTGAGGGTTGTGCCCGGCAGCACTTCTTTTCTCGACGACCACTTCTCTTCCGACGACACCGCCCCTTTCCATCCCGATGACGGTTATCCTAGACCGCGCGCCCCTTCTCGAATCTCAGGCCCGACACCGTCCGAAATGCGTTTGCGGGCACCCTTTCCCCGGCCAAGCGAATGATTCCGGAAACGCACTTGCGTTCGGTCATGCGCTTTTTCGCAGGCAGAGCGCGGAATTCGTAGGAATCTGGGTTAGCATTGTTCGGAATTGCTTTTGGGACTTTACCGACCCGAGCGGGGGGCGTAACTTTAGGAGTGCATACAGCCCGTCAAGGAGCCGCCGTAAGGAAATCATGGCCTACCTCGAACAAAAACTGCAGGCCCGCTTGTCGCAAAAGCTCATCATCACGCCTCAA
>JALUUK010000541.1 GCA_027021395.1 Acidobacteriota bacterium | reverse complement strand
CACCGCTCTTGGCCGCGCGACGAGCTTTCGCCTCCTTCTGCGCCTTGGCCATTCGCTCCTCGTCTTGCTTCTGAATCTCCGGCTCGTGATTCCCGGAAAAACCCCAGCCTGTCGATAGAACTAGAGCAAGAACCAAGCAGGGCACCGCGGTGAAACCCGCGAAACGCGACCGAGAATCGCTCACATTCATCGTCTTGGAAGTCATCTTGGCTCCTAGAGCGGCCGCCTCGCCATCGGACGAATCCGTGGCCGAGAAACCACTCCTCGTCCCTATGATAAGTTCCCTGTCCGGGCGATGGAAAATATGGCGCCACCACCCCACCCGCGTCCACCCGCCGGAAGGAGGCGGACAGGCGGAGGCGGGTACGAGCTAGTGCGAATCTCGTATTTCGCTCGCGAAGAAGCGGGGCACGCTCTCCGGCCCCGGCCACCGGAGTGTGTCAAATCGCGCAGAGGCTTCGGCCTGCACCGAGACGGATTGGGTCTCTGCGCGAAACCGCAGTTCTCCGCCGCGTACTTGGCCCCGGATCACCGCGGGGCCATCGAGCGCCAAGATGCGCTCGGCAGCCAAGAGACCGCGAAAATGGATCGCCTCCACCGAGCACGCGTGGCTCGTCGGATCGAGCCCCGCATCGCCTGCTTCCAGAAAGCGGCCCACCTCCCAGGCCGAACATGCGTTGCTGGTCGGCGAAGCGTCGAGCCGCCGATCGCCGGTGAGGTCTGCGCGATCCTGCCCGCCGAAGTCGGCGAGATCGCCGGGCACACGTGAATCGAAGTCTCCCGTCTCTCTGCCCCGCACGCGAAGATCCCCGCCGCTCACCAGCACCGCGCCGCTCGCTCCGTCGAGCGTGAGCGAGACCTCGTCACTGACCCGAAGCTCGAGCCACAAGAGTCCGCGATGGCCGCCGAGCAGGGCCTTCGGCAAGAGCGGCTCGCCAAGGCCGTCGCGGCGGAAGAAACCCGGCCGCTGCTCATCCTCGACCGCATGAAGAGCGCCGCGCACTCCTCGTTTCGCCAGATCCATCCATGCTCCCGGCAGGATCGATTCCCGATTTGCTGAAGGGCAATTGAGGAAGATGCCCGATCGGTCTTCCGTCTTCGATGCCGCCATGGGAGGGTCCGCACGGGGACCGAATGGAAACGGCGCTTCGCACGCACTAGGCGACAGCCCGAGATCCGGCCAGTTGCCGCCGACGCGAGCCCGCCACCAGGGATCGGGTACGGCTCCCGGAAGGTCGCGCCAAGCGCTCAGATCGGGATTTCCGTCCGCATCGGCATCGTCCGCCGTACCATCGGCATCGCTGTCGTCGAGCAGCGGCTGGTCGATTGCTTTCCAAGGAACCCCTCCCGGCCATCTTCGCCAAGTGCTCTCGGAAGCGTGGAGATCTCCGCCGATCACGGCCTCGCCGTGCCCCCACGAAGCTGCACCCGAAAACTCCGCATCTCCTTCCGCGAGCAACGGCCGATCGAAGCGCTCGAAAAAAGTCTTGACGATCTGCGCCTCGACGCGGCGTACGACCTCGCGGCCGCCTGCGATGCGCCGCGAGACTTCGACCGCCACCGTCGCTACGATCTCCCGCGGGCGCCCGCGATATGGGCGAAAGATTCTCACGCTGCGAATCGCCAGCGGAAGTTCCGGCTCGAGCATCTGCATCCATTCTTCGAGATAGGATTCCCCCACTCCACCCTTTTCGAGCAAGACATCGGGACCGTCGCGGGATCCGGCGAAGCGCGCGTCGGGCTCGGATGAAAGCGGAGGTCGAAAGAGGTTTTCTGTCTCTCCCTCCTTGTAGCGAACGTTCCAGGGAGGATCCGCCGACTCCCAGGGCACGAACCGGCCGTCGTCGTCCGGATCCACTTGCCGGAGGTCTCGCTCGACGTCATCCACACCGGGGGGCGCGAGCAGCGCGCCGACTTCGACCTCGTGAAACCAGCCCGGTACCGCCTGAACCAGCGAACGAGCCAAATGCTGGGCCTGCGCTGCGGCGATGCGCCTCTTCGCACCTAGAAAACTCACGCGCGAAGCGGTCCAATAGCCGATAGCGATGGAAGCCGCCAACAACGAGACGATGATCACGATCAGCAACGCCGCGCCCCGTTCATCGCTTCTCCCGTTCCGGTGGCCCGCCGCTCTTTCTTCGCTCGACTGATTCATCTTCCGCTTCCTTCACCGATCTTCACTCTCCGATCGAAAACGAGGTTCTCGCCGCCGGGAACCGCCACCTCGATACGCATCGACATCCCCCGTATGGATGCACGACACGCACGTGCATCTTCGTCATCCATGCCGCCGCAGGGCTCGAGCGGCTCTTCTTCTGCGTCGAAGGCTTCGAATGCGAGCGCGACGACGTGGTCGAGCAGGGGAATGGAAACGCGGTTTCTTCCCGTAGCAAAACGGCTCGCATTGCTGGTGAAGTGCAGACGGTAGAGCGTGCCCTCCCGCCGATCATCCGCCTCGAGATAGGGTCCGGCACTCACCTGCTCGACCGAGCCGTCGCGGCGGGCGAGCAGCGTTCCATCTTCCCGCGTCACGCGATCCGAAGAGTCGAGATCCGCCTCGAAGAGAATGCGACGCATCCCACCTCCATCTGCTCTCCGCCGAAGGAAGAAGACCACCTCGTCGTTGCCCGTCGGAGCGGCCTCGACGGCATCGCGGAGGATTTCCTCCTCCGGATCTCTTGCGGCATCGTCATCCGTCGCATCGAAATCGGATCGCACTCCGAGCGCCGCGCGCTCGAAGAACTCGATTCGTTCATCCACCATCGCCGGCCACCGGCCGTTCGCTACCCCAAGACCGGTTTGCGCGATGTCTTCCGCCATCACGTCGAGCGCCCACCGAGCGGCTGCGCTTCGCTCCGCGCGCAAGGAATCCTCGGCATAGCTCGACAACAGCCCCACGGTCAACGTCAAGGCGGCTGCCGCCACCACGAATCCAACGCTAGCACCCACCAAGAACTCCGCCGAACTCGTTCCCCGCTCGCCGAATCGCTTTCGCAGCAGATCAAAAGCGAACATGCGTCAACCTCACCTTCCTCCGTTCGCGCTCCCGCCCGAAGCTCGTTTCCACCCGGATGCGCAAGGCCACGGCGTTTTTGAAAGAGGCTCCGGCACCGCGCCTTCCGAGTGCCTCGAGCCGCGCTTCGACTCTGCCCTCACGCAAGTCGGCAACGAGTTCGTCCCACGAAGGCGGAGCGCTTCCGTCCCCGCTGCCGATACGCGCCGTGCCTTCATCTTCAGAGAGGGAGAACGTTTCCTGCAGTCGATGCCATGAGATCGCTTCGAGATCGGCAAGCACCGTTTCTCCGGCGATACGTGCGCGATCGTAGTCCTTCGCTAGAGAGAGGTGATGCTTCGCATCATGGGCGAGCCCGATCATCGCCGTGGCGATCACGCTGAACAGCACCATGGCGGTCAATGCGTCGAGCAGAGCATAGCCGCGAGACGAGTCGGCGTTCTGGGAGACGTTCCTCATGGTGCCGAACCATTGCACGACGCGTGCCGCGCGTCTTTTCGGGGATTTCCGATACCTAGAGGCTCAATCCGTCTCGGATGCGAACATTTCCCTCGGACACCGAACACTCTCCGCGAGAGTTTTGCGACCGCGAACGCTAGGTATACGTGATGATACCGAGATACCACCGCAGTGCTTCGATGCCGGTGAATGCCGAGATCAATGCCGCGGGAGCGAGGAAGCATCCGAAGGGAAGTTGGCGGGTCATCGCCCAACGCCCTGTGAGCAAGAACGGGAGAGCCAGCACGGTCCCCAGGATCGATGCCAAGAAGATCGTCGTGATGACCCCGCCCATCCCCAAGAAGGCCCCCACCCCGAGCATCATCTTCAGGTCACCGCCTCCCATGGCGTCCTTGTCGAAAAAGACCTTCCAGACGAAAGCCAGCGTAAAGAAGATACCGTAGCCAAGAACGGCGCCGAGCAGAGCCGCGAGCATGCGCCCCCCCGTTCCACCCTCGGAGAGAATCCCGTACCCGAAATCGAGGCGTGGATTGAAAGGAGCCACGATCAAGCCGACAATCGCCAACGGAAAGGTCAAGCGGTCGGGCAGCAGGTGATGATCCCAATCGGTGAAAAACAAGACCAGCAAGATGGAAACGAAGGGCAGCAGCAAGAGCGCGGTGATGCTCGGACCGAACCATATCGCCACCGCCACCCACAAGCCGGCGTTCAGCGCCTCGACAAAGGGATAACGCACCGAAATGGGTGCGCGGCAATGGGCGCAGCGGCCGCGCAAGACCAGCCAAGAGAGGACAGGAACGTTCCCGTACCACGCGATCGCCGTGCCGCATGAAGGGCACGCTGAACGCGGAGAGACGACGCTCTTCCCTAGCGGGATCCTGTAAATACAGACGTTGAGGAACGACCCGAAAACCAACCCGCAGAAGACGAGAAGGATGAAGAACTCCATCGGCCAACCGGCCGGACCGAGCACGCCGATTTCGGTCACCGGTCCTGCTCGAGCACCCGGGCCTCGCTGACCTCGATGGCGCAGGTCTCCGGCAACAAGCGAATCGTGCGCCCCTCGGGCAGAGAGGGGTGAGCACTGAGGATTCCCGCTCGGACGACCTCATCGAGATCCCGCACGCAGCGTCCATGTCGTAGCTCGAATTGCTCGAGTGCCTCTTCGTAGAGGTCCTCGGCCAACTCGACCATCACACGATCGATCCAGACACGCGCGACCTTGCGGGTCCTTTCATCCTCGGCATTTTCGGCCAAGTCGACATATTCGGCCAAAGCGGCCCGAAGATCACCTGCATACTCGAGCATGCGAGAAGCCAGCCTTTCGATGAACGGCGGCGCGCCGGGCATTTCGGCGGCTCGTTTCCAGTAGATTCTAGCGCGCGTATAGTCCTTCGTGTCGTAGCTCTCCCAGCCGGCCCAGTAGGCCAGTTCCCAAGAATCGGGATTGCGTTCGAGACCTTTGTCGTAAAGATCGAGCGCGAGATCCGACCTACCCGCCTCGGTGGACATGATCAATGCCCCCACCAGATAGACCTCCACGAAACGCGGATCGAGTTCGGCGATCACATGAGAAAAAACCTGCTCGAGGTAGTCGAAACGCTTTTCGTCGCTGTAGTTGGAGTAGTACTGCAAGGACCAGACGTAGAAAATGTCCGCCAGAGTCTCTTCGTGCCCCAACGACATCGCGCGCAAGTAGTGCCCCTTGGGAAGATACAATAGCGATGCTTCGAGTCTCTGCTCTTCCAACCGCTCGAGGTGCACGCGGGCGACGCTCGTCAACGAACCCAAGAGCAGGGCCATAGCCGTCACGACCACCGCCGAACGCATCATCACACGAGATCCCGCCGTCTAAAGATCAAGCACGCCGCCAGCAACAACAAGCCGGCATACGAGAGCCCGTAGACCGTCCCCCAAAGCACGCGATCGAAGGGAATCTCGACGCCGTGAACCGCCAGAGCGCGAACATCCCCGTACTCTAGATCAGGTAGAAGCAGATAGAGTCCATGCACGACATCGCGCCAAAACCCCTCCGGCACCTTGGCTTCGAGCATCGGCAACGACCAAGTCATGTGCCCGACGATATAGGCACCTGCAGTAAAGAGCGCCGAGAAGATCGGGGTGGAGAGCGTAGAGAAAAACACCGCCACGCTGGTGATGAACATCAGTTCGACCCAAAGCATGAAAACGGCCGTGACCAGAGAGCCGGAAAATGCGCCACGATAGAGCAAGATGCCGAAGAGCATCAAAGCCATCAGCGCGGCGTTGAGCGTGATCGCTCCCGCGAGTCCGAAATACTTGCCCAGAAGATACTCCCAACGCGCGACCGGGCCGGAAAGCGTCACCAGGACGGTTCGCTTCTCCATCTCACGAAAGATCAATCCGACACCAACGAAGAGCGCAATCAAGACGCCGAAGACGTTGATCGCGCTCATGCCGACGTCCTTGATGATCTTGTCGTCCTCGCCCACCGTCAGCATGGACAGGAGACGAGATGCCGCGATCATTCCAACCGCGAAAAAAAGCAGCAGATACAGGATGCGATGCCTGATCGCTTCTTGGAAGGTCGAAGCGGCAAGCGCCAACACGCGGTTCATGCCACCACCTCCTCTTTCTTCTCTTCGGTGTCGTTGCCCGGGGATGTCGTTTCTCGGGAAACGGTCGAATCGTGAGACGACGCATCGAGGTCTTCCGCCCGCTCGAAACTCTCCATGAAGAGATCTTCGAGATTCTGTCTCTGCGGGGCGAGAGAAAGCAGCGTGACTCCCGCGTTTTGCAAGCGGGCGATGATCGTCTCCGAGTCCAGGGAAGCGGGGAACCTCAAGAGCCGCTCGTTGCCGCGAACGGATATCACCTCGGCATCCGGAACGACTTCTCCCCCGGACACCTCGACTTCCCAGTGCTTGGTGCGGCGCTCCCGCGACAGACGCGCCATTTCGATCTGACGAATCAACCGGCCGTTGCGCAAGATCGCCACATGATCGCAGAGCATCTCGGCATCGCTGAGCACGTGCGAGGCGAAGAGCACGGTCGTACCCGCCTTGCGCAAGGCGAGAATCAGGTCCCGCACCTCGCGACGCCCGACCGGATCGAGGCCGCTCATCGGTTCGTCGAGAATGACGAATTCGGGTTCGGTCACCAAGGCCCTCGCCAACCCTGCCCGTTGCACCATGCCTTTGGAGTACTTGCGAATCTTTCGGTCGGCCGCGCGTCCGAGCCCGAGGCGCTCGAGCATCTCGCCGGCTCGGCGTCGGCGGGTGGCCCGGTCCATACCGTAGAGCCGTGCGGAAAGTTCCACCAACTCTCGGCCGGTCAGATCCTCGGGAAAGTACGGAGCTTCCGGCAAGTATCCCACCCGCGCACGAGCCGCAGGCTTGCTCGCCGCATCCCCGAAGAGCCGGACATCACCGGAATCGGGGAAGATCAGCCCGAGCGCCAGCTTGATCGTGGTGGTCTTGCCCGCTCCGTTGTGGCCGAGCAGACCGAGCACGCTGCCGGGCTCGATGCTCAGCGAGAGATCGTCCACGGAAACGGCCGCACGCTGCCAGAAATGCGTCTTGTAGCGCTTCGTGACCCGTTCGAGTTTCAGGGGTATGGGTTTCTTGGATTTTTCAGCACACATCTCGGAGTCGAGGATTATGGAGCTTTTCCCGCACTGTCAAGTCGAGGCCATGCAAATCGTACCGGCGATTCCCGGATATGCGAGCTATGCCACTCGCAACGCCCCGGCTCCGCGATATGATCTGTCGCCACCCGCCCGGCACGCTCACCGCCCGGCCGGAGAAGATCGTGAAGCGCCTTTGGCTCGTCTCGGCCGCCTGCTTGGCCTATCTCGGAACGTCGGCGTGCAGCCCCTCCACCGAGAGTCGGCCGGTGACCCTATTCGCTGCGGCGAGCACGGAGCCCGCGATGGTGCGCATCATCGCGGGCTTCGAAGCGGAAACCGGCATCGAAGTGCGCGCTCATTTCGCCGCCTCCTCGGCACTCGCCCGGCAACTCGCGCTCGGCGCGACGGCCGACCTCGTCTTGCTGGCCAACACCGCATGGATGGACGATATCGCAAGAAAGGGAGTGATCGCGCCGGGTTCCACCGTATCCCTCTTGAGCAATTCCCTCGTCTTCGTCGTGCCGGCCGCGAAGGCACGAGACGGAATGCGCGCCGACGAGTTCACCGAGGGGCCGTTCTCCATGGCTGATCCGGCCCATGTTCCCTGCGGTCTCTACGGGCGAAGCGCCCTCGAAGCGATGGGCCTTTGGGAAACGTTCGCCCCACGCCTGCTTCCCGCGGTGGATGCGCGTGCGGCGCTGGCCATCGTCGAGATGGGAGAAGCCGACCTCGGCCTGGTCTACGCTTCCGATGCCGCCGCGTCCCGGCGCGTCGAGATCATCGAGACCGTGCCCGTAGGTGCACAGCCGAAGATCCGCTATCCGCTGGCGCTCACCCAACGCGCCGGTCGCGATGCGACGAGGCTCTACGAGCGCCTTCTCGCCGCAGACAGCCGCGAGATCTTCCTCGAGGCCGGTTTTCTTTCGCCCGACGACGATGCGGGAGGCGGACGATGATCTGGGACGCCCCCAACGCGGCGGAGTGGGAAGCGCTGAAGCTCTCGATCCAGGTGGCGCTCGGTGCCGTAGCGGTCACAGCCCTGCCCGGGATCTATCTCGGCTGGCTGCTCGCCCGCCGGCGTTTCTTCGGTAAGGGCGTGGTCGATCTGCTCGTGCATCTGCCGCTCGTACTCCCTCCGGTCGTCGTGGGATACATGCTCTTGCTGCTGCTCGGTCGCTCCGGACCGATCTCCCCGATTCTGGATGCCATGGGCCTCGACATCGCCTTCACCCGGCGCGGTGCCGTGATGGCCTCCGCCGTCATGGGCTTCCCCCTGCTCGTGCGCGCCGTCCGCGTTTCCATGGAATCGTCCGACGAAGGATTGGAAGAGGCCGCCGCCCTGCTCGGCGCAGGCCCGCTGCGGCGATGGTGGTCGATCACTCTGCCTTTGGCCGCCCCGGGAATCATCACCGGTCTGATGCTGGCCTTCGCCCGCAGCCTCGGTGAATTCGGTGCGACGATCATCCTCGCCGGCAATATTCAGGGCGAAACGCGCACGCTGCCGCTTGCCATCTTCTCCACCGCGCAAACTCCCGGCGCCGAGGGCGCGGCCTTGCGCTTGGCCGTGCTCTCGCTCGTCCTCTCTTTCGCCTCGCTCGCGACCTCGGAGTGGCTCGCCCGGCGCGCGCGGCGGTGGAACGAACCATGACGGGCCTCGCATTCGACGTGAGGTGGCGCCGCGGCGACTTCGCCCTAGATATCGAGGCCTCCGCCTCTCCGGGCGTATGGGGGATTCTCGGGCACTCGGGCGCCGGGAAATCCACCTTGCTGCATCTGCTCGCCGGCCTCGCCACGCCGGATTCCGGCCGCATTGCGCTTGACGGAAGAATTCTCTTCGATTGCAAAGCGCGACGAAACCTGCCCGCGCACCGGCGCGCCGTGGCCTTGGTCTTTCAGCGAGCACGGCTCTTCCCGCACATGAGCGTTCGCGCCAATCTCGACTATGCCGGAAAGCATGCGCAGCGAGGGCGGCAGATCGTCTCCTTCGACGAGGTCGTCGAAGAACTCGAAATCGCCGGGCTGCTTTCCCGCCGACCCCGTTCGCTCTCCGGCGGCGAAGCGCAACGCACCGCCTTGGCGCGCTCCCTGCTCGCCCACCCCCGGGCGCTGCTGCTCGACGAACCGCTCTCGGCGCTCGATCCGAGACTCAAGCGCCGCGCACTGAACCTCTTGCGCAAGATCGCCGGCCGCTCCGGCTTACCGATCCTCTATGTCACACATGAAATCGGCGAGTTTCTGCAGATCGGCGAAATGATGCTGATCATCGAAAGCGGACGCCTCGAGGCGCACGGTCGCTACCTCGATCTGATGATGCAGCAGCGAGCACTCCGTTCGATGCAATCTCTCGGCTTGGTCAGCCTGTTGCGCTGCCGCGCCGTGGAACACCGTCGTGAACAGGGCATCACCCGCTGGCAGGTCGTCTTGGGCGAAGCGGGCACGACGCCGCCCGTCGTCAACGCACCGCTCGTTGCCGACCCGCTCGGAACGGAGCGCTCGCTCGCCTTGCGTCCCCAAGATATCGCGCTTTCCGCGCAGCATGTCTGCGGAATTTCCGTTCAAAACCAGTGGCCCGGAACGATTCGCCGCCTCGTCCCTCATGAAGGTCAGGTCTTCGTCGAGATCGATGTCGGCTTGCCGATGATCGTCGAGGTCACCTCTCGTACGATCACGAGCATGGGCCTCGAACCCGGCTCAACGATTTGGTGCCTCTTCAAGTCCAACGCACTTCGCTATCTCTGAGAGGTAGAGTTCTTCCTGCTTGCGAACCATCAGATCGATATCCCAAGCTTCGGCGCGCGGGCGGCCCTCCTCGCCCATGCGGCGTCGCAGATCCGCATCTGAGAGCAAAGTCGACAGGCTGCGCGCCATGCCCTCGACGTCGCGAACCGGATGCAAGAAACCGTTGCGCCCGTGATGAACGGCCTCCGGACCGCCATCGACCGCCGTGGCCACGATGGGCCGTCCTGCAGCCATCGCCTCGGGAAAGACACGCGGCAAACCTTCGTGCAGCGAAGTCAAGACCAACACGTCGAGATCGCCGATGACTTCGGGCACATCGCGACGCCAACCGAGGAGGTGGAAACGGCCCTGCAAGCCGTGCGCGATGACGGCCCGTTCAACCTCTTCCCTGAGTTCCCCATCTCCGGCCAAGACGAAGTGCGCATCGGGTCGATCCTTCGATACGCTCGCGGCCACCTCGACGAAGTCCACCGGGGCCTTCTGCGGCTTGAGACAAGCCACCATCCCGGCAAGCGGCGTTTCCGGGGCGAGACCGAGTTCTCGGCGCAGCATGCCGTTTCCGGCGGCGCGCCGGTAAGGCTCGAGCGCCACTCCGGAATAGATCACTTCGAATTCTTCACGCCGCGCGATGCGACGATCGACTCCGGCCTCGACATTGGCCTTGGAGACCGCGACCAGCCGTGTGGTATGGCGCCGTACGGCCCGTTCGAGCGCGATGAAGGTCCAGCGCTTCCAGGGCGCCTGATGCGCGTGGAATCCCCAGCCGTGCACCGTGTGAATGACCACCGGAACTCCGGCGATCCGTGCGGCCCAACGACCGAGAATACCGGCTTTGGAGGAATGCGTATGCACGACATGCGGCGCGAGTCGACGCAAGCGCCGCGTGAGATCTCGCAGAGCCTCGAGGTCGGCTCGCGGCGAAATCGGACGTACGAGCGACGAACACGTTTCAAAGCCTAGACCTTCGATCTCGCGCGCCTCGTCATCGAGTACGCCGCCGGGGCCGGCAATCAAGAACGGGGCGAAGCGCTCGCGATCGAGATGAGCGACGGTGTAGAGCGTGTTCTGTTGGGCTCCGCCTAGCTCGAGCTTGGTGATGATGTGGCAGACGCGGATCCCGCCCGCTCGAGCAGCCGAGCCGCCGTCTCGCGTCCGTCCATCAACGCTCGTTCCATGAAGCTGTAGGTCCATGCGCCATACCGTCCGATCGAGTGAAGATCCAAGTCTTCGAAAAGTCGCTGAATCTCTCCGGTCGCCTTCGCGTGATTCTCGTCGTAGAGCACATAGGCCGGATCGATCCGCGCGACGTCGTGCGCGACGATGCGATCGCGCTCATCGAGGATACCCGCCTCGATCAGCCCGCGGTGCGCCTGCTCGATGAGTTCTTCTTCGGAGACGACCTGCCCCGCCTTTTCGGTGATCTCGACCGACGCGGTCGAGCATCCGGCGGGCGCGAGAGCAGAACAAACATTGCTCGGAAAACCGACTCGGTAGAAGGAATACTTCGCCTCGGGAAAATAGATCCAATGCGTGCCCCCGGCCAAGCTCTCCCGATCGATTCCAAGCGCCACATCGTAGGTCGCGCTTGCTCGCAAGGTTCCGGCGGCGGCACGCAAGCGATCGAGGTCACCTTCGTTGGGCATGGCCGAAATCATGCGACAAAAGAGCGGTAGCGGCAGGGTCGAAACCAGGAAGTCCCAAGAAATCACCTCGCCGTCGCTGAGGGTCACGCTCTTCTGCTTCAGGTCGATCGCCTGAACTTCGGATGCGAAGCGCATGTCGGCGATGACACGTTCTTGGAGCGCGCGCGGCAGGGCGGCGATCCCGCCTTGCCGGGGATACGAGAAACGCGCGTTGTAACCCAACCCCTCGTTGCTCATCCCCAGCGCGCCGCGCACGACCTGCTCGAGATCCGGCCGCGGCACCGACCAAGCCACCCACTCCGCGGTGATCTCGTCGGCAGACACGCCGAAGAGCTTCTCGTTGTAGGGAATCATGAACTCTTCGGCGATCGCATGACCGAAAGTCAGCCGTGCCCAGCTTGCGAAGGAACCCTCGGCGGCGTTTTCCGGCATCTCATGCCGAGATGCCTCGAAAAAATCCAGCAAGCAGCGCGCAACCACTTCTCTCGGCAGGCCGTGGAGGTGGGCTTGAAAAGGAAAAGCCACTTCCGTGCCGTGCATGTGGATCGTTGAACGTCGTTCAGCTTCGAAGAGATTCTCGCCGAGCAAGTCTCGCACCAGCGCCGTCGTCTCGGGATCTCTGAGATGCAAATAGTGGCCGGTGTAGTCGAAGATGAACTCCCCCACCCGGCGCGATCGGGCCAAGCCGCCCCCGCGCGCGTTTTTCTCCAAGATGAGCCTTTCCAGCCCCGGCTGCTCGCGCGCGAGGTGGAAAGCCGTCGACATACCGGCCAGACCGCCGCCCAAGATCAAGATCATCGTCGCCTAGGTATCCTATCCACCAGGAAAGAGTAGGGTCGGCTCCCCCCACGGGCCACCGCCCCCTCTGCGTGCCCTTCGTGAAAGCGCTCCACGCTCGGCGGGCGACGTCTCTCACCCGTCGTAGTCGGAATGACCCCAACGGCCGGAAAATACGAATTGAGCCAGGGGTTTGCGTTCTCTCGCCGCGAGATCTTTTTCCTTCAGCGCATCCGGAAGTGCGGCAGCCTCTCCACGGTAACCTATCGCCAGCGCCGTCCACACATCGGCGTGTTCCGGAATCTGATAGATCTCTCGAGCCTTGTCGGGCAAGATTCCGGCCATTTGATGAACGGACAAGCCGCGAGCCGTCGCTTCGATCACCAGATTGGCTACAGCCTGCCCCAAGTCGTAGACGGCTGCGCGGTTTTCTTTGCCGTTCTTTGCAAAACGCTGGTTGGTCACCGCGAGAACGAGCACGGGCGCAGCCTTCGCCCATCCCTGATTCCACTCACCGAGACAAGAGAGCATGCGCTCGAATTCTTCTTGCTCGTCCGCGGTCGCTACGATGAAGCTCCAAGGCTGCTCGTTGTACGACGACGCCGACCATCGGGCCGCTTCGAAGATCGATGCGAGATCCGAGGGGCGAACGGGACGCTCCTCGAAGCTGTATGGACTCCACCGCGCGGCGATGAGCTCATGGATGGGATGATCCGTCATTGCTTTCTTCCGGCTCACGATCGTCCTCCGACTCACGGCAGCGTAGCATCGGCCGACCGGCGCTTCTACAAGGACATATCGATCGTCTTCAGCCAGGCCGCCGTGACCAAGATGAGAAGAGCAAGCACGCCGATCAGGCCGGCGGCCCACTCGAGCGGAACGAGCATCACCGCAACGCCGCACGCACCGAGGATGGACGATACGATGACGTTCAGATGCACCGTCGCCTCGGTGGACAAGCGCCACTTCCTCAGGCGCAAGGCGATGTGGTCGGGAGATCCGAGCATCACGGGATGTCCCCGGCGCCAGCGCACGTACATCACGAAGAGCATGTCGAAAAACGGAACCCCCAGAATGAGCAACGGCACCACGGCCGCTAGGCGATGCTCGATGGTGTAGCGATTGACCATCGCCAACGCGCCGAGCATGAAACCGCAGAACATGCTGCCCGTGTCGCCGAGGTAGATCTTGGCTGGAGCGGTGTTGTAGCGCCGGAATCCGAGCAAAGCACCCGCAAGCGCGAGGCCGAGGAAGCCCGTGGATGAAAGGCCGCCGATCAGCGCGATCCCACCGAAATAGACCGCCGCAACGATGCCGACGCCACTCGATAGCCCGTCCATGATATCGATCAGATTGAAGGCATTGATGACCGAGAGCATCCAGAGCACGGTCAGCGGAATCGCGACCCACTCCGGCAAGAAGACGAGATGGATGCGCACATCGGCCTTGATCATCACCAACACGGCCAACAACTGCCCCGCCAACTTCACCTTCGGTGAGAGCGAACCGAGATCGTCAAGTAGACCGAGCACCAAGACGATCCAGCCCGCAAAAAGAATGCCCAAGATCTCGGCCGAAAAAGAGTAGGTCACACCGACCGCCACCAGCATGCCGAAAGCCACCGCCAAGCC
Organism: Acidobacteriota bacterium; assembly: GCA_027021395.1. Taxonomy (GTDB): domain Bacteria; phylum Acidobacteriota; class Polarisedimenticolia; order J045; family J045; genus JALUUK01. Next base: position 21,319 of record JALUUK010000541.1, on the reverse strand, counting down.
GCCGAGATAAGCCACCGGCTCTTGCTGCGTCTTGAGCTTCCCGTCGGGCCGATCGACGATGCCGAAGCGGATCGCCGCTTCGCGCAGCCTCGGCGTGCTCCAAAGCGATACGCCCCAAGCGATCAAGAACGCCAAGCCGGCAAGCAAGGCATCTTTCACCGCGGGGTTCACCACACACCTCTCGGCGGCGTCTGTCGGCTCCAAGGACCCCATACACCTCGCCGACGGCGGTCTTCCCGGCGCTGACGCCAAGCGCGACGGAAAAGACGCCGATGCCGCCAAAGCCTGCGGAGCACATCGGGCCGCCGAAGAACGAGCAAGGGCATCACCGTCGCTTCCCGCCAAAGAATCCACGGCAGATCCCGGCAGATCGAAGTGAAGGCGTCGTGCCGGATCATGGCCAAGTAGCGGTTCTTGAGGATATGGCATTGAATCGCGGCGGGGCGATCGAGCATGCGCCGGATGCGCGCAACGCCTCGCTGCCCTCCCTGCCCCGAACCTCGAAGATGAATGGCGATCGCCTCGGGGACGAAAAGCGCACGCCAGCCCGCGCGCCAAGCACGCCAACCCACCTCCAGATCCTCGTGATAGGCGAAATAGCCCGCATCGAAGAACTCCCCATCGTCCGCGAGATCCTCGACCATCCGCCGCCGGTACATGGCAGCGGCACCGCAAGCCGCCAAGATCGTCCCCGCGCGGTCGCGGGCTTTGGAGGCCGGCCGACCGTAGCCGCGATCGAGAGTGCAGCGAGAGCGCGCCAGAAACTGTCCGCTGCTGTCGACCGTCTGTCGATCGGCACGAAGCAGCAGCCCGGCGACCATGCCCACGCGCTCGTCCTCGAAGGCCGGCAAAGCCTTTTCGACGTAGTCCGCTTCGAGTCTGGCATCGGGATTGAGCACCAGGAAAAACTCGCCTCTCGCGAGACGAAATGCACGGTTATATCCACCGGTGTATCCGAAATTTTTCTCGAAACGAATGACCTCGACCCGCTCACCGAAGTTGTCGCGCACGGCATCCGCCGTACCGTCGACACTCGCGTTGTCGATGACCAGAACCTCGAGCGAAGAGTGAGTTTGCGCCAAGGAGGTCGCCACGGCATCCATGGCGACCTCGCGTGAATTGAACGTAAGGATCAGAATGCTGACGAGAGGCTGATCCTTCGATGCACGAATCGGACGACCCTCACTTGATGCGTTCGACCGTACCCTTGGTCGATACCACCATGGCCATCTCGCCTTGACCGGGAATGCTCATGTTGATCTTGAATGATGCTGTAGAGGTGGATGCGATGGCCAGCCCATCCCGGCGCGAATATGTGCCGGAACCCGCGATTTCGATGGTCTCCGCATTGGCGTTCTTGAGCATCATGGCAAGCATCTGAGCTTGCGGATCGTCTTTCGCCGCCGCCTCGGGTGCGTTCAGCTTCAAGGTTCCGGTGGAAGCGATGGTGTAAGAATCACCGCTCACTTCTTCGAGCGTATTCTCGGACGTCAGCGCCAGAGTCATGCCCTGCATGTTCTGCTCCCTGATCGAAGTCCAGCTATCGCCCTTCTTCACGGTGGATTTCGGCAGCATGGGCGCGAAATAGTCGAGTCCCTGCTTGTATGAACTGGTGTCGATCTGTCCGGCCATCGGCGTCGCGGCCAGCGCGCTCTTGATCTTCTCGTCGATCTCGGCCGCGTTTTTGACTTGCACTTTTCCGTCTGCGTCGAATTCCACTTCGATCGGCGTCCCGACGAAGGAGGTGAAGCTCTTGCCGATCGCGTCGGCGATGGGATTGTCCGGAGCCTCCTTCGCGTCGGAATCGAAGGAAAAACTACCCATCATCGGGGAAGCGAAGTCCGCCTTGACGCGATCGTATACGATCGACAATCCGCCGCCTTCCCTTCCCGTCGCCGTCATGAACAGTGACATCTCGATCTTCTGATTCTGGCCCATCATGTCGATGGTCGTCACCGTCTTGTTCACTAGCGAGACCGACTGACCGACCGCAAGACGCGGGCGCAAATCGAGACTTTCATCGGCAAGAGCGGGCTGAACCCCCGATACGACGAACAGACCAGAAGCCAAGACGGCTGCCGCCGCGAAAACCTTTCCCCAAAGAAACTTCTTCATCAACCAACTCCTTTCCCACGGGGCGCCGTCGCCCGCTGCAAGGCGAGATTCTATCCCGACTACGGCGACGAGCGCCCGACTTCGGCGCGCAAACGGTCGATTCGCGCTGTCGAAACGGCAAGAAAACTTTGCTCGAGGCGATTCGATGGCCGCCACCCCCGCAGGGAAAGCACGGTCTCGTCGAATTCGGCCAATTCCGAACGGGCGGAGGCGCTCCGGCGCTGCTCGACCATCAGGGAGATCATCTCCAGTCGCGCCGGCAGGAAATGGGGCTCCCAGGCGATCAGCAGGGCGAGATCCGCCTCGAGCGAGGCGGGCTGCCCGAGATGCTTCCACAAGAGCGCGCGACGAAAGCGCGCGAGAGCATCATGCGGCCGCAGTGCGAGTTGCGCGCTCCATGCATCGGCCGCTGCCCGACAGATCCCCCGCTCGGGCAAAGGCCCGCGGCAGAGGGATTCGAGCCATTGCGCCCTTTCGGCATGCGCGCTCGCCGTCCCGGATTCCAGCCACACGCCCCGCGCGATGCTCGTTCCCACCCGATCGACCGGAGTGAGCATCCCTCCCGCATCGCGGCGAGCGCGGTGAAACCAGAACTTGGAGCGTAGAGAGTCGACGCGGGTCGCCGCTTTCGGCATGGCTTCCCGATCGAGACGTTCCGCAGCCCAAGGCATGCCCTCGGCCCAGATCAAAAGAATCACAGCGGATGCGAGCAGGCCTCGCCGCACAGGGGCCGAAACGCTTCGCCCGACCCGTTCGTGAAGCGCTCTGCCAACGGCCGCCCCGAGCCAAACGGCGGTAAAAAGCGCCAACGCCGGACGCTCCGAGTAGAGGTCGTCAAAGAGCGCGTGCGCGCCGGTCGCCGCCACTGCGGCCAACAGACCGGCCACCACGGCATGCCCCTGCCTCGCGTACCTTCCCGCACGCAACCAGCAGTAGGCGAAGGCTCCGATGGCCAAGAACCCGCCGGGCCAGCCCAATGCCAAGATCGCTTGAATGGCGTCGGAATGAGGGCCGCGAAAAACCCGTCCGTAGCGCACCCACTCCTGCGGGTGCGAAAGGGAAAAGTGCGTCGAGACGGCGTCGAAGGCGCCGGGGCCGAAACCTTGCAGAGGTCGCATCCAGCTCGCTTCGAGGCAGGCCTGCCAGATGGCGAATCGCGTCCCGGAGTGCGCTTCCCCTCCCCAGAATCTCCAGGCCAGAAGCGGCAAACCGACCATGACTCCGACGGCGATCACCGCCAAGGCTGCCCGCCTCACGCGACGCGAGCGGGAAATCGCCGCCAGTGCCAAGGCTCCGGCGATCAGCGCCACGAAGGTGCCTCGGCGAAAGCCCATGGCTCCGATTCCCGCCGTGCCCAAGAGCAAGAGCAGCGCGGCGTGCGCCAGCCGAAAGCGGCGCACCGGCGTCGCCATCCCGCTCGCGAGCAACACGAACGCACAGGCCACGATAAAGGTCGAAAGATGTCCGGGATGCAAAAAGTCGCCGACCGGTCGCCCGCCGGCCGGCACGAAAAAGGGTGCGGGCGCGTTCGAAAGGTCGATGCCCAGCCAAGGGGCCATGATTTGAAGCAACCAAAGCAGACCCGCCAAAGAGGCCGCGAGCCCGGTGACTCCAACGATGATCTCCAGCCAACCCGCGTGCCTCGCCCCAAGAGCGGCCGATAGAGCCATCGCCGCAAGCGCCAGAAAAAGCGTCGAAAAGCCATCGCGCGCATCGGCCGGAGCGGGAGAAAAGAACGCCGCCATCGCCGCCACGACCAAAACGGCGCCGATCAGCGAGATCACGGGCCGAGGAACGGCAAGGGCGGTGTGATCCTTGCGATCGCGCCATAGGAAGAGCGCGAGCGTGACGGTGATCACCAGCGCCAAGCCGAACCGAACTCCGGGCAGCGCTCCCCCCTCCCCCCACGGTGCGAGCAGGAGAAGCAACGCCAGCCCCAAGGCCTCGGCCGGCGCCCCCGTCGACCGGCGTCGCTGCCAAAAAAGTGCGGAGATCATCGCCACGGCAATGATCAGTAGCAGGTCGTCCCAACTCTCCCAAACGAAATCCCGCGCCATCGGCTGCGCTTCGTAGTTCTCAGCCGCTTCCTCTAGAAAACCCCGTCGCTCGAGCGCCTCTTGCAATCCCGCGATTTTTTGGGCCACCTCCTCGTCGACCGGGTAGCGAGCGAGAGCGTGACGGTAGTGCAGCCACGCTTCCGCCGGCCGCCCTTCGATCAACGCGAGATCTCCAAGAAGTTCCCAAGGCACTGGAGAGAGGGGGTCCATGGCCGTGAGACGATCCACCCATGCCCGCGTGCGCGGCTGCGGCCGCCCGGGCCCCGCTTCACGCCCCATCGTTGCGCGCACGAGGTGAGTCATCGTGCGCGGATTCCATCGCGCGCCGAAGCTCGCCGCCGACATGCGGCGCACGACCTCGTCGTCATCGATCTCGCTGATCTCGGTGCTGAACCGGCGAATCTCGGATTTCGCAAGAAACTCGCCCGCAAAAAACGCCGCGAATAGAATCAGCATTGCGACGATCGCTAGGCGCAGCCCGAGTGGAGTGCCAAGCGTCTGCGAGCGATCCCGTGCCGAAGTCGAAAAAGCAAAGCCCGTCAAAACCGCGGCCGGCAGCGCGACTCCTGGAAGATAGGCCGTAAAGTCCACGAGGTTGTGAACGGCAAAGGCCACCGGAGCCGCCAAGGCGAGGCATGCTTGCCATCCGTTTTCGGAAGAGACGCGCCGCCACAGGATCACTGCGCCCCAGATCAAGAGCAGGCCGAAAGGCAACCCGCCCTCCACCGTCAGTTGCAGCCAGGAGTTGTGAACGAAGTGCGTCTCGTTGTCTTCGAGACGACGCACCGAGGGGTAGAGCGAGCCGAAGCTGCCGAGTCCGGTGCCGAGCGGGCCGCCCTCCGCCGCCGTCAGCACGGCCGCGCGCCAGTTGCCTGCGCGCAGAACCAGCGGATTGTCCGGATCTTGGAAATCAAAGACCGAAACAGGCCGAAGCGCGATCAGGACGGCCGCTACCAACACGAGCCCAACGAGACCGGCGAGCACGCCTCGCCGAGAACGTGCACCGAGACGCGGCCGCAGCACGACCAGCACGGCTGCGGCCAACCCCGCCCACCCTCCCAGCGAGCCGGTGACCAAGAAACCCGCTGCGATGGGCAAGGCCAAGGCGGCCACCAACCACCTTTCCTTCCGCCACGCCATCGTGTCGCGCGCGCGGCGCTTCTCAGCCCAGATCAGCAGTGCGCAAGCCGCGAGCACCAAGACGCCGGCGAGCGAAGCGGGAACCATGTGAGTCGCAAAGGGTCGGCTCGTCTCCAAGCGGGCCAGCAACAGGGGCATAGCCCCGGATTCCCGTGCGATCTGAGCATCGCGTTCGAGCAGAAAAAAACGTTGCGCAAGCGCGTAGAAGCCGAGCGCCGCACCGCAAGCCGCCATCAGCAAATGCAGGCTCTCGCGTCTTGCTGCTCCGAGCGAGCGAGCGAGCACGAAAGCGGCAAAGACGATGCCGAAATACGGAAGCCATGACACCGTTCGGCCCGGCGCGAGCGAAACGAAGAGGTTTGCCGCGAAAAGCCCGGCACCGACCATCCAAACGGCGGCACGCGTCGCAGGGCGGCTTACGAGAAAACCGAGGGCCAGCAAGAGCGCGATGGAGGCTCCCGACTCTTCGTAGACTTCGGGCGGAGCCAGCATGGCCAAAGCCAGCGCGGCGCCGAGCGTCAGAGCCGAAGCCGTCGCGGAAGAGTTTCCTTCTTTCATGGTCGGCGCAGGCCCTCGACTCTGTAGACCGTGTAGTACATCGGTTCCTTTCGCGTGACGAACATCCCGTCAAAGCGATGCACCCCGATGCGGCGAAGAATCAAACGCCCCGGATCGGCCTCCCACCGTCGGGGCGAGGGTTCGATCTCCACCAACCAATCCGGCGGATGCTGCTCGAGGTATTCCCGCAAGCGCCCCTCGCGCTTGTATGAAACCAAGTCGGGAGTCGCCAGTCCATTGAGATCGAGAATGCGTCTCTTGGAGAAAAACCCGAAGGCTCCGATATTCGGCACGGCGATGACATCACCGGGTTTCGACTTCTCCCGCAACTCATCGACGAGCGGCAATACCATCTCATTCATCGAACGTGCGTAAGCCTTGGTTCCGGGCCATACCACTTGCGCTCCGAATCCCAGATTCCATGCTGCGCTCACCGACAAGACGAGGCATGCGCACACCCCCCGCAGGCGACTCGCCGCACGCGAGTCGAGCAAAGCCGCCGCACCGAGAACCGTCAGCAGGATGCTCACCGGCAGAGCATAGCGCGTATAGACCGTCACGTGGCGCAGTGCGTAAACCAACACCAGCAACGCCGTCATGCCCAAGATGATCGCGGCCACGTCGCTGCGGCGCGTCCCCTTGCGCAAAAAGCCCAAGCCCAGGAGGACGGCGAGTATGGCGATCGCTCCTTGAGAAGAACCGATCACGGCCAAGACCCTAAGGCCGGCCCGCCAAGCGGAAAGATGCGAAGCACCGAGCGACCCTTTGGCAACCATCGTGGCCGGAATCGGCGAACCCCAAATGCTCGCAGAGACGGCCAGCCAGATCCCTCCCACCAGCACCAACGAGCCGAGATCCCAGGCGAGACGCGCGAGACGCGCGCGATCCCGCTCGATGACGAACCTCAGGGTGTCGACGCTGAGCGAGACGACCGCCAAGAGCACGAGTTCAGGCCGTAGCAGCGGCCCGACGCCCAAGAGCAAAGAAGCGATTCGGTCCGCTCCCCGCCCGGGTCGAGCCTCGTATCGCAGCCAAACGAAGGCAACGACGAGCGCGACCGTCGCCCCGGTCTCCATGCCGCTCCAGCACCACCGCCCGATCCAAACGTCAAACGCCAAGAGCGAGCCCGCCAACCATCCGGCGGCACTGCGCCCGGCGAGGCGCTGTGCGAACCCTGCAGCGAGGCCGATCCCCACCATCGTGAAGAGGCCCGACGACAGGCGAGGAGCCAACGTTTCCACACCGAAGCACTTGCCTAGGAAAAGAAGCCATGCGAACCACGCCGGCGATGAGGCCACGTTGACGGCCTCGCCCGGCGCAAAACCCCAGCCGTCGCCGGCGAGAACGTTGCGCGTCATGGTCAGGTAGATGTAGAGGTCGTCGGGAATGAATCCGAAATGAATCGCACCCACACCGCCGCCCACGGCGGCGGTGGTGAGTACCGGTACCCAACGAAAGTGTCGTCTGCTCGGTCGAGTCAAGAATCAGGCTCCGAGGTCACGATGAACCCCGGAGCCCGAAAGAACAACCCATACCCCGATTCATGCCTGACCTAGGGTCAAGCAAGCGCCGTCCCGTCACTTGGGAACTTGCTGAAAATTCCCGTTGATGCAGATGATGTCGGCATTGGGGTCGCTGGGGTTCTCCTCTCCCGTCGCCGGGTCGAGTTCGCCGTTTTGCGAATAGGATCGCAAGGTGAAGTTGATCCCGTCCGAGCCGTAGTAGATGGGCCGTCCCCAGGAATCTTCGGCGTTGAGCTTGTCGTAGGAAGACTCGGCGATCAGCCCGTTGATCAAGCCGTCTCCAACGGGGACGAGGCTTGCGGTATCTCCAATCTTGGGAAACTCGGCGTGTTTCAGGCTGTATTCGGCCAGAGCCTGAGCGAGCGATCTCATCGCCTGCTGCGTGGTCGCCACGCGGCCTTTCTGCATCGCCGTCATGATCTGCGGTACGGCGATCGCTGCAATCATGGCGATGATCGCCACGACGATGAGCATCTCGATCAGGGTGAACCCGGCTTGGGAACGGTTCTTTCGGTTGGAAGAATCAGCGTGGCCGCTCATCGTATCGATACCTCCATGCAAGATAATGTGTGTTGCTCGACCTTCTTACCTACGCAGGCCGGGGCACCATCGCCTAGGCGTCGCGCGCTTTCTTGCGACGAAACACAGGATTCGGGCCGCCCCGGCCGACCCGATCCGATGGCCCGACGACTCCCGCTGAGACTACCCCGGCCTCTCAGCGGTCGCCACGACCTCGTCGACGATCAGAAAAGTACGGTGAACCCATCCCGAAGGTGAAAAATATTTAGGCGGACCGGCCGTATATTATGCAAGATTTCGTGCCGTTCCGACCGGAGCGGCACGGTGCCGAGAATCTTCGGACAAAAAAGAAAGTTCTCCCCATTTTTGCGGGGAGAACCGTTTTGCGTCCCGAAAACCGAACAGAGACCAAGCCTTACCGTCCCGTCAGATCTCCGGGCTATTTAGAAAACGCCCGTCCACCAAGACCATGTCGTTGTCGAAATCGGTCTTCGTGGCCGGTGTGATATTCGCTGGACCGTCGGCACCGTCACGCGCGTAGCTCTCGACGGTGTAGCTTCCCGCGTTGCTGCTGTAGGCCAGATCGTAGCCCCAGGCATCCGTAGCATCGACGGTGTTGAAGACATTGCCTTCGAGCAGGTCCTCGAGTTCGGAGGCCGTCAAGCCATTGCCCGGCAACTCGCTGTAGTCGGTGTTGTAGGCCGAAATCGCGGTCGATAGGTTACGCATGTTCGCCAAGGTTTTTCGCTGGCGGGATTTATCCAATGCGCTCTGCATGTTGGTGACCGCTGCCGCCGAGATGATTCCGATGATGGCCACGACCACGAGCAGTTCGATCAGCGTGAAGCCACCATCACCTCGAGCAACCGTCTTCTGCAGATTCGTCTTCATCGGCTACCCTCCCATTTTTCCCGAGTCGACGGGTAGACAGAAAGAGAGCCGGGGCGGGTCATGACACCCGATGCCCCGGCCGCCTTCCGATCGACTTACTGCTGCTGACCTTCAGGCCACTGCAAGAAGGAACCATCGGAGAAGATGATGTCCGCGTTGAAGTCAGTGGTCTTTCCACCGGTAGCCGTCGTAGACGTTCCATCCTTACCGTAGGAACGCACGGTGTAGTCATTGCGGTCGGAACCGTAGTAGAAATCGGTTCCCCAGCCGTCCTGCTCCGGAGCCTTCTTGATGTACACCGGCTCGATGTCCTGATCGACGTTGCCGTTGACGGTCACCAAGGAACTGAGGCTCCCCCGGTTGGGATAGAAGTTGTTGTCCACGGAGTAGGCTTCGACCGATGTACCGATCGAGCGGCAATCCGCCATGGTGCGCTTCTGCTTACCGCGATCGATTGCGTTCAGCAGGTTCGGAATCGCGATGGCCGCGATGATGCCGATGATCGCTACCACGATGAGCAGCTCGATCAGTGTGAAACCACTTTCCTTCCGATTGATCCGTCGCATGTTCGTGTCACCTCCCTAATTAGAGTCACCCCACTCTTAGCAACCCCGATGCCACAGCAGGAAGATGAAGGGTCCGGCACATAACACGGCGTAAGAAAGAGAGTTACGCCGCCACCACGGAAGTCGCCCCGCTTTCCCTTTTCGTGGAAGTGACGCCCAATGCCAGAGATACTGACAATGAGTGTCCGTCCGCCTTCCGCTCCCCGAACGGGCTACGAACGAACGTATTTTCCGCCTTTGTCGAAGCCGTTCGCAGATGTTCCAAGCGACCGTTTCCGGACGTATCGAACGCCTTGCCATCGAAACGAAAGAGAGCGGTCAATCCTCGTGCGACGTTGCGTGGACTTCCTCTTCTGCCTGTCCGGCGGAACGAAGCAAGCCGTACTTGCGAGCGAAGTAACGAAACGAGCGCGTCGTCATGCCGAGTCGCTCTGCGGCCTTCGTTTGCACCGACCCACAGGCGAGTAGCGCTTCTTCCATGAAGCGCTTTCTTTCCGACTCGAGGTGCTCTTCGATGTCGCCGATATCGTCGAGAGTCGCTTGCTGAGAGCCGCTTCGCTCGCGCCGATCTCCGCAGAAGAGCATCGGATCGAGAGAGGACTTCTCGAGCCTCTCCCCCGTCGAGAGCGCCACGGCCCTTTCCACGACGTTCTCGAGTTCTCTGACGTTCCCGGGCCAAGAGTGCGAGCAGAGCGCATCGATGAACCCGGGCTCGAAACCCGTGACCCGCCTTCCCATGCTTTCGGCGTGCTTTTCGGCGAAGCGGTAGACGAACTCCGGAATATCGTCTCTTCGCTCTCGAAGAGCCGGAACGGCGACGCGAATCACGTTGATTCTGTAGTAGAGATCTTCCCGAAAGACCTTGTCTCGCACCAGCGTTTCCAGGTCCTGATGGGTCGCCGTCAGAATGCGTACGTCGACGGGGACTTCTTCGGTTCCGCCCACGCGGCGGATGCACCTTTCCTGCAGCACGCGCAGCAGCTTGACCTGCATTTCGTGCGGCATGTCGCCGATCTCATCGAGAAAGAGCGTGCCCCCGTCCGCCGCCTGCACGAGGCCGCGGCGATCCTTGTCCGCCCCCGTGTAGGCCCCTCGGATGGCACCGAAGAGTTCCGACTCGAGCAGGTGGTCGGGAATGGCTCCGCAGTTGACCGAAACGAAGGGTTGATCGCCGCGGTTCGATGCTGCGTGAATCGCGCGAGCGACGACTTCCTTGCCGGTGCCGGATTCACCCGTGATCAAGACCGTGCTATCGGTCGGAGCAATGCGCTCGACGAGGCTCTTGACGTCCCGAATGGCGGAAGAACGCCCGATGATATCGGCTTCGACCTGAAGCGTCGCGCGCAGACGCCGGTTCTCGTCGGTCAAACGCTGTTGGCCGAGCGCCCGGCGAACATGCATGCGCATTTCTTCGACATCGAAGGGCTTTTCTAGATAGTTCACTGCTCCCTGACGCATGGCCTCGATGGCAGACTCTTTCGATCCGAAGGCCGTGATCACGATGGCCGGGATTTCGCGTCCCTGCCTCTTGATGGCCTCTAGCAGTTCCACCCCACTCATTCCCGGCATGGAGATGTCGGTGATGAGCAGATCGGCTCCCTCGTCGAGCACCCGAGCTAGGGCGGACTCGGCATGTTCTGCGACTTGGACGCGATGGCCGTCCTCCTCGAGCACGGCTCGCAACATCTCGCGGATCCCCGCTTCATCGTCGACGACGAGTATCAAGGCCACTGAAGTACCACTCCTCTCATTCTCCGGTTCCGACGAGCTCAGGCATGAGCATACTCCCGAACTCCCGGCAAAAGCAGTCGGATTTCCGTTCCACGGCCCGGGTGGGATACGACCTGCACCCGGCCGCCGTGCTCCTCGATGATACGGTAAACGATGGCGGCTCCAAGCCCGGATCCAGTCTTGAAATCACCTCGAAACGGCTGGAAATAGCGTTTGACCGCCTCTTGATCCATTCCACACCCTTCGTCTCGGAAGGCGACCAGTACTTGGTCTCCTCCGAATCCCCCAACGTGAATGGTTAGTTTTCCACCCTCGGGCATGGCTTTGAGCGCATTCGAGGCGAGATTCCAAAAGACCTGACGGATGCGGTCGGGATCGACCGGAGCTTGCGTGGCCCGTGGCCCGGTCTCGACGACGACCGAATGCGCCGAGCTGAAATCCGGACTTTTTCGTAGCATGCGAGCGAGTTCTTCCATCAATTGCGCCAAATCGCATAGCCGGGTCTTGAACTCTCCGGGACGGGCGAACATCAAGAAATCGCGAATCGTTCGATCGAGACGCGAAGACTCTCGCACGACGATCTGCAGCAAATCGCCCCCCTCGTCATCACCGTCTGCGCCCGCGAGTCGCTGTGTGCGCTGCTGGAGGACTTGCACGCAACCCGTGACGGCCGCGAGCGGATTGCGCAGCTCATGGGCGATACCCGCGGCCATCTCTCCAAGCGCCGCCATGCGTTCCCGTGTGCGCACCTGTTCCTCGAGAGAAGCGATCTCGGTCAGGTCTTGGAAGACGATCAGCCAGCCGTCGGCCCGGCCGGAAGGCCCGGCGAGCTTGGAAACGGCAAAGCCGAGAAAGAGATCTTCCCCGTCCGCGGGCCGACTCCACTGCCGCTCGAAGCGATAGCGTCGGCCGCTTTGCAGGTGGTCTTCGGCCTGCTCGAGAAAATCCTCGGGAAGGCCGAACAGCCGTGCGGCGGAACCGCCGATGGCCGATTCATTCCGCTCGTGAAGGATCGCCCGGCCGGCCTGATTGACGAAAGTGACGATGCCCTGCGGATCCGTGGTCATCAGACCTGTTGAAATACTCTCTACGATATCTGCGTGAAGCGCACGCAAGGCCTCGAGATCGACTTGCCGTTCTTCGAGTTCGCGATCGGCTCTAGCCAATCTGTCGGCGAGCAGGCCCCCGAGAGCGCCGAGCGTCAAGAAGCCGACCAAGTGCGAAACCGCTCCGTAGAGCAGGCCTCCGAGTTGAACTTCTCCAGGCGGCCCATACCACGCCAGATGAACCAAGAGACTTCCGTAGATGAACCACGCCCCGCCCGCCGCCATCAAGCCCCCGACGAGGCCCAACATGGCGGCGGCGACCATCACCGGAACGGCGTAGAGAAAAGAAAGCGGCGAAAGTGGTCCACCCGTCTCGAAGACGAAAAACGAAACCAAGAGCACATCGCCGGCCACCTGCAAGGCCGCAAGCAGCTTCGTCTCTCCCATCCAGCGATCCAGCAGGGCGTAGAGCAAGACCGTACCGAATGCGAATGCGGAGAGGAGGTGGATTCCTCCTAGGGATTCCCGTGGCTTGAAGACGATTTCGGTCGCCAGCGCCACGAGTAACAGCGTGCTCACCGCGACGGCGCGAGCGGCGTTGAGCCGCCTGAGCTGCCGCCGGGTTCGGTTCATCGCCTCGTCTCGAGCAACCGGCTCTAACCGATCTTGGAGATCAGGCTGAACATCGGTAGATACATCGAAATGACGATTCCACCGATGATGACACCGAGGAAAGAGATCATCACCGGCTCGAGCATCGCCAGAAGGTTCTGTGTCGCCTCATCGACCTCGTCTTCATAGAAGTCGGCGATCTTGGACAGCATCGTATCGAGAGCACCGGTTTGTTCACCGACTGCCATCATCTGAACGACCATCGATGGAAAGACACCCGTCTCGCCCAACGGCTCAGAGATGGTTCGTCCCTGCTCGACCTCTTTGCGCACGTTGATGATTGCATCTTCGACGATGGCGTTGCCTGATGTCCGCGCCGTGATGTCGAGTCCGTCGAGAATCGGCACGCCCGAGGACGTCAGTGTAGCCAGCGTGCGGCAGAAACGCGCAACGGCGACCTTCTTCAGCAAGATGCCCATCACCGGAATCTTCAGCAGAAGCCGGTCGATCACCCGCTTGCCTTTTTGAGTCTTGTGGTATTGGAATAGTCCAATGACCGACCCGACGACACCCATCAAGATCAGCCACCACCAGCGTTGCAGAAAGTGCGAAAGCCCGATGGTGATCCGCGTCGGCAGCGGCAATTCAGCACCAAGGCCGGTGAAGAGGTCGCCGAAGACCGGGATCACCCATGTCAAGATGATCCACACCACGACCACCGCGATACCCATCACCGCCACGGGGTAGATCATCGCCCCGCGTATCGCCGAGCGCAGTTTGACGATCTTTTCGATGTAGAGCGAAAGCCGCTGCAAGATCGTATCGAGAATTCCTCCCGACTCCCCCGCGGCCACCATGTTGCAGTAGAGGTCGTCGAAGATCTTCGGATGTTTGCGCATCGCATCCGCGAGGGTGGAACCACCCTCGACACTCGTGCGCACATCGACGAGGACCTGCTGCATGACGCGGTTGGTGGCCTGTGAAGACAGGATCTCCAAGCACTGCACCAACGGCAGACCGGCGTCGATCATCACCGAGAACTGACGTGTAAAGACGGCGATTTCCTTCTTGCTCACGCTCCCGCCGAGTTTGGGAAGCGCAATTTCCTTCCCCTTCTCGGAAATCGAGGAAACGACGATGCCTTGGCGACGCAGCGCCGCTACCGCCTCTTCCCGATTGCTGGCCTCGAGTGTGCCGTCACGGCTCTCTCCGCTGCGCGAACGCCCTTTCCAAGCAAACGTACTCATGGTCTCTCCTGTGGCCTCAGCGCCTACCGGCCGGAGACGTCATGCCTCCGCCCAACGTGCCTGCGCCACGATTGATCATTTCTTGAAGCTCATCCGGGAGGCTCGAAATCGACAGGGCGGTCTGCAGCGCAATCTGACGCCGGAAGTAAAGCGTGGCGAGGGATTGATTGAACGTCTGCATTCCGAACTTCGCCTGACCGGTCTGCATCATCGAATAGATCTGATGCACCTTGTCCTCACGAATCAGATTCCGAATCGCGGAATTGGGAACGAGGATCTCCATCGCGAGCGCACGTCCCTTGCCCGATGCACGCGGAAGGAGCGTCTGACACAAGATTCCCTCGAGCACCAACGAAAGTTGGGCCCGCACCTGCCCCTGCTGATTGGCGGGAAACACGTCGATGATGCGGTTGATGGTCTGAGACGCCGAATTCGTATGCAACGTGGCAAAGGTCAGATGTCCCGTCTCCGCAACGCGCAGCGCACACTCGATCGTCTCGAGGTCGCGCATTTCACCGATCAGAACCACATCGGGATCCTGCCGCAGGACCGAGCGCAGTGCGTTCGGAAATGAGCGCGTATCGGAGTTGAGTTCCCGCTGGTTGACGATGCAGCGCTTGTGCGAATGCAGATATTCGATGGGATCCTCGATCGTAACGATATGAGCCTGTCTCTCGTTGTTGATCTTGTCGAGCATGGCAGCGAGCGTGGTGCTCTTTCCGGATCCTGTGGGCCCCGTCACCAAGACCAATCCACGTGGCCTATCGGCGAGCGAAGCAATCACATCCGGCAGCCCGAGATCGGCGAAGGACTTGATTTCCCAAGGGATGGTCCGGAAGGCTGCGGCGACCGCTCCGCGCTGCGAAAAGACGTTTGCTCGAAAGCGAGCGAGCCCCTTGATCCCGAACGAAAAGTCGAGTTCCATGTCTTCTTCGAAGCGATGCTTCTGCTGATCGGTCAGGGCGGAATAGACCAATGCCTTGGTCTCCGGCGCGGTCAGCGGCGGACTCTGTAGGGGCACCAACATCCCATCCATCCGCACCTGCGGCGAAGAGTTTGTCGTGATGTGAAGGTCGCTTCCTCCACACTCGATCATGGCCTTGAGCAGTTGGTGCAGTGTCACGGACACAGGCATCGCTCCCCGGGGTTCGGTCCCCGCTTAGAAAACCGTCTCTCGAACCACCTCTTCGATCGTGGTGTGACCGCCTTGAATCTTCAAAAGCCCGGCTCGGCGCAGGGTGATCATGCCCTCTTCCACCGCTTGCCTCTTGAGTTCGAGCGTCGAGCAGCCCGTGAGAATCATTTCGCGGATTTCCTCGGATATTTCCATCACTTCGAAGAGCCCGACGCGTCCCTTGTAGCCGCTGCTGTTGCAGTTGGCACAACCGCGCCCCTTCATGGGCTTGACGGTCTCGGCTTCTTCGGGCGAATAGCCGATGTCCACCAGGGCCTTCGGTGATATTTCGACCTCTTCCTTGCACTCCGTGCAGACCCTGCGCACCAGGCGCTGCGCACATATCAGGTTCACGGACGACGAGACGAGAAAAGGCTCGATTCCCATGTTCATCAGGCGGTTGATCGTGGACGGAGCATCATTCGTATGCAGGGTCGATAGCACGAGGTGGCCGGTCAATGCGGCCTTGATCGCGATCTCCGCGGTCTCGAAATCACGAATCTCTCCGATCAGGATGATGTCCGGATCTTGGCGTAAGAACGAACGAAGCGCCTCTGCGAAGGTCAGTCCGATAGCCTCCTTGGTCTGCACCTGATTGATGCCGTGAAGATTGAACTCCACAGGATCTTCGGCCGTCATGATGTTCGTTTCCGGCGAGTTGACCTTCGAGATGGAAGAGTAGAGAGTGTTCGTCTTCCCCGAGCCGGTGGGCCCGGTCACCAGAACCATGCCCCAAGGCTTCGAGATATTCTCTTCAATGGCCTGCAGCGTACCGGCTTCGAAACCCAGTTTCGTCAGATCGAGACAGAGGTTCTCTTTGTCGAGCAAACGAAGTACGACTTTCTCGCCGTGCAGCGTCGGCACGCTGGACACACGGTAGTCCATCTCGCGTGTCCGGTCGTCCAGGCGCATCTTGATCTTGATCCGCCCGTCTTGCGGTAGTCTGCGTTCAGCGATATCCAACTTGGCCATGATCTTGAGACGCGAAATGATGGCGTCCCTCAGCTTCATCGGCGGGTTCATGTATTCGTAGAGCACGCCGTCGATTCTCAGACGAACCCGGAAATCCTTTTCGTAGGTCTCGATGTGAATATCCGACGTTCCCTTGCGGATGGCATCGACCAGGATCCGGTTGACGATGCGCACCACGGGGGCATCCGCCGAGAGGGCTTCGAGGTTGGAGGCGTCGATCTCGTCTTCGTCCGCCAACACTTCGAGGTCTTCGTCTTCATCGACCGACGCCGTATCCGTCAGTTCGTCTTCAAACTCGGCGAGATCGAGTCGTTTTTCCTCGTAGGAATGCTCGATCCCCTCCTGGATGGCGAACTCGCTGGCGAGAACCGGTTCCACTTCACAGCCCGTCCTGAAGCGGATGTCGTCGAGCGCGACCACGTTGGTTGGATCGGACATCGCCAAGGTCAAGACGTTGCCGGTGCGATGAACGGGAAAAACGTGATAGCGCGTGGCGAGATCTTCGGGAATGGTTTCGAGCAGTACGCGATCGATGTGGGGGTAGAGACTGCGAAGATCGATGGCAGGAATCCCATACTGCTCGGAAAGCAGGTGGACTAGGTCTTCCTCGCTGACCGAGCCGAGATGCACGAGGTGATAGCCCAGCTTGCCCCCCTCGGCGCGCTGACGCTCGAGGGCCTCTTGAAGCGACTCCTCAGAGATCAGGCCTTCGGTGAGCAGCAGTTCTCCGATGCGATCGGTCATGCGCACAGTCCTCATCCGCCGGTGCGAATCGCCGCACCGGGGACCTCCGTGGTCAAAATTGGTGGCCGGCACGATGCTGGTCAAGGCCGAGAGAAGGAGGAATGTTGCGAATCGGGGATTCCCCGAAGGCGAGAAGGCCCTTGGGGGCGGGAGAAAGCGCTCCTAGCGGGGGGCCGCCTCGCCTCGGAGCCTTTGGCGGCGGCGCTCGAGAAACTCCTCCATGAAGGCCGTGGAGAGGTCACCGTTGACGAAATCGGGGTCATCGAGGATTTCCTGCAGCAGGGCTAGGTTCGACGAAATCCCCTCTATGACGAAGAGGTCCACGCCCCGCTTGATCCGCGAAATCGCCTCGGGCCGGGAAGGCGCCCGTGCGATCAACTTGCCGATCATCGAGTCGTAGTGAGGCAGTACGGTGTAGCCGGCATAGGCCGCCGTATCGACCCGGATGCCCGGACCACCCGGCGGGTGAAAGATATCGATCTTTCCCGGACAGGGAACGAAAGTCCACGGGTCCTCGGCGGTGATGCGCACCTCGATGCTGTGCCCGAGGATGCGCAGATCCTCCTGAGCGAAAGAAATCGGCTCACCGGCGGCAATGCGAATCTGTTCTTTGATCAGATCGATCCCGGTGATGTTCTCGGTGACGGGGTGCTCGACCTGAATCCGCGTGTTCATCTCCATGAAGTAGAACGAACGGTCCTCGTCGAGCAGGAACTCGATCGTCCCCGCGCCCTCGTAGTTCACGACTTCGGCGGCACGCACCGCCGCCGCACCCATCTCCGCCCGCAGCTCGGCATCGAGCGCGACCGAGGGGGCTTCTTCGAGGATCTTCTGGTGGCGACGCTGGATCGAACATTCGCGCTCGAAGAGGTGCACGCAATGGCCCTGACGATCGCCGAGAACTTGAAACTCGATGTGCCGGGGCCTGACGATGTACTTTTCGAGATAGACCGCGCCACTACCGAACGCGGCCGCTGCCTCGGAGGATGCCGTCTCGACGGCATCGTCGAGTTCCTCGGCGCCGTTCACGACGCGCATGCCGCGCCCTCCGCCACCCGCCGAAGCCTTGACGATCACGGGATAGCCGATCGCCGCCGCCATTTCCGCGGCTTCGTCGAGGTTTTCGATCAACCCTTCGGAACCGGGGACGACCGGCACGTTCGCAAGGCGCATGGTTCGGCGCGCCTCGGCCTTGTCTCCCATTCGCCGGATCGTATCCGGGCTCGGGCCGATGAAGGTGATCCCACATTCGGCGCAGACCTCCGCAAAATGCGCGTTTTCCGCCAAGAATCCGTAGCCGGGATGGATCGCATCCGCCCCGGTGATCTCGGCGGCGGAAAGCACCGCCGTCACGTTGAGATAGGAGTCGGCGTTGTTGGCCGGACCGATGCAAATATCCTCATCGGCAAACCGCACGTGCAACGAATCGCGATCGACATCGCTGTGAATCGCCACGGTTCGAATGCCGAGTTCCCGGCATGCCCAGATCACTCTCAGAGCAATCTCTCCACGGTTGGCAATCAGGATCTTCTTGAACATGTCGTCGGCTCTGTAGACTCGGCGTAATGCGGTCAGTTGGGACGAATGCGGAAGAGGACTTCTCCGAATTCTACGGGCTGACCATTTTCGGGAAGGACTTCGACGATGGTCCCGGCCACCTCCGAATCGAACTCGTTCATCAGCTTCATGGCCTCGATGATGCAGAGCGTTTGCCCCACTTCGATGCGATCCCCCACACTGACGAAGGCCGGCGCGCCGGGCTTGGACGCCGCATAGAAGGTGCCCACCATCGGTGAGGTCAGGTCGACGAGCCCGTCGTCTTTCTTGTTCTCGGCGACCTCGGCGGTGTTCGCTTCGGCACTTGGGGGTGGCGCGACGGGCGCCTGGGCTACCGGCGCGTGCGCTAGCAGAGGCGGCGCGGCTTGCAACGGCTGGACCGGCGCATAGGTCGGCGCAGCCGCCGCGGCCTCATCCGGCTGTCGAGAACGAACCACTCGCAGTCGCAGTCCCTCGAGTTCTAGTTCGAATTCTTCGAACTGCGCGCTCTTGACGTACCTGAGTAAATCTTTCAGCTCTCGCGCGTCCACGCCGTCCTCCTCCGCATCTCGAAGCGACAGGCATGCTACCACGCTGTCGGGAGCTTTGCGTCAGAGGCTTTGCTGAATTCGACCGGCGGCGACGCGGGCCGCAAAGCGCAGTTGTCCGGACCAAGCGGTGACCTTTGCGCCGAGTACGAGGAAGAGATTTCCCGCCATCACCGGACGAAGCACCACGAGGCGTTCTGAGCCCCTAAGAGACCATTCTTCGAGGGCACCAACCCCGGCATCGCACTTGAGACTCGAAAGCCGCAGAAAGGCTGTCACCGTCCCGAGCGCCGCGGCCTCCGCCTCGAGCGCCTCCTTACCGATGACGCCACCGGGAGCCGTTTCCTCGGAAAATGCGCCGGCGATCGACAGACCATCCCGGCCGACGAGACAAGCGAAGTCGATCTCGGGACAGGTCGAAAAGCACTCCTGCAGTAGCGCTTTGAGGTCACCGCCGCGCACGGGCTCGTCGGTCTTGATCAGATGGTGTCGCATACCGAGGCGGTGGCCAAGGGAATCTGTCCCGTCGCGCTCGCGGGTAGGCCCTGGGCGTCCTCCCCCCGGAAGCGAAGATAGATCGTACCGGTCACCCCGGGTCCGAAGAAGCCGGGAGGAACGACGTCACGCCCAAGCACCGTCTCGATGCCTTGTGTGGCGAAACCGTCGGCCGGCACGGTGATGGTCACCGCTTCAATGCGTTCCGGCGGATTCACGCCGCTGCTCAAAGCGTACGAAATCGTCACGCTCGAGAAAATCACGTCGGAGAATTTGTTGATTCCCGTGTTTCCCCGAATGCGCGACTGCAGTTTGACGTCCTGCGCCACACCGAAATAGACCGGTTCCTCTGTGCCGTCGCCGTCGACATCCATCATCACGCCGTCGTAGTCGACACAGGCCTGTAGCGGCACCACGCTGGCCACGGTGACCTGATTCTGCGATTCCTGCGGATCCTCGATGTTCGAGTTGCAGCCCACGGCTGTCAGCGCCGTAAGAATCACCGACAACGCCAGATAGAAAAACGGTCGTGTTCCATCTTTCATGATTGTGCTCCGTGTCTCGTTCATGAGGTTCATCGATCAGGACGCCTTGATGATGCGCGGCGTCAGGAAAATCAAGAGTTCGCGGTTGCGGGTTTGAATGTTCTTCGAGCGGAAGAGCCAGCCGAGGCCCGGAACATTGCGCAGCCAGGGCACGCCTTCTTCAGAACGCCCTTCGTTGACCGTGAAGATTCCCGCGATGACGGTCGTCCCACCATCGGCGATGAGCACCTTCGTTTGCGCGCGCTGGGTATTGATGGCCGGCACATCGCCCACGGTGTTGACGAAATCCGGCGAGTTGTTTTCGACTTCGATTTCCAAGACGACCGTACCTTCCGCGGTGATCTGCGGAACGACTTTCAGTCTCAGTGAAGCGGAGACGAAGCGGACGTCGATTTCGGTTGCCGTGGTGCTGACGACCGGAATGCGCACTCCCTGCTCGATTTCTGCGGGTTCGTTGTTCTGAGTTGCGATCTTGGGCGACGACAAGCGCCTCGCGTAGCCTTCCGTCTCTAGAGCATCGAGCGTGATGTCCAAGGTGAACGAATCGAGCACGTTTCCGAAGGAAAAGCCGAGTGCGTTGGCCGCCGGATTGCGCGGCAGGTTGAGGTCGTAGGCGACCGCAGCGCGATGCGGGAAATCCAAGTTCGTCTCGGTCCCTAGAGCCGGACTCGCCGTGCCGGTGAATCCCCAGGAAACACCGAGATCGTGAACGAAGTCGCGCGATACTTCGACGATACGAGCTTCGATCATGACTTGCGGCGTTTCCGCATCGAGCGTCGTCAACAAGCGATCGATCGCGTCGATGCGTATCGGCACGTCGCGAATGATCAAGGTATTCGTGCGCACATCCTCGATCACCCGGCCCTTCGTACTCAGCAGAGCCTGGCGTACGACCCGCTGCACTTCCTTGGCCTTGGCGTAGGACAGCGTTCGCGTGATGGTAACGGGAGGATCCTCGAGTTCCTTGGCATCGTTGAGCGCCTTACGAGCGGCTGCTTCCTGCGCAAGTTTCGCCACGGGGGCGACGCGCACCACGCTGCCTTCGAGAACCATGCCTAGGCCGTTGTTCTTCAGCACCAAATCCATCGCCTGATCCCAAGGGATCTGGTCGACGACGATCGTCACCTGGCCGGTGACGTTCGGATCGAGCACGAAGTTCAGGCCGGAGATCTCATGAAAGATACCGAAGACCTGCTTGATGTCGGCATCGACCAGATCGAGAGAGATCGGAGCACCCGCGAACTGTCGAGTGTTGTTTTGAATCGTATTGAGTTCGGTGGTCGGCAGCGGAACGGCGGGA
>JALUUK010000540.1 GCA_027021395.1 Acidobacteriota bacterium | reverse complement strand
TGCTGCAGAGGTTTGCTCTTCAGGGGTATCCCCCGCCTCGTTGTAGGAGAATGGGTTCTCCAGCACCTGGGCGGCTTTCGATGGCGACTCGCTCGCTCCCCAGGAAAGTCGGTCGAGTGCCATACCCAGATCATCGGGAAACACGGCGGCCATCGTCGCCGCGCCCGTTTGCGCCGCCGAGCCTGCTCGCGGCGCCGTACTCGCTGAAGCCGCTTCGGGTTTTGGGGCATGCGAAGCAGCCTGCTCGTGCCTGGGGGCGGCTGCGACTGCGACGACTTCGACTTCCGTTTCCATGACCTCGCTACGTTCACGCTCGGACGCGGCGACTTCGGGCACGGCGGCCTTGGGGATGGCCGTCGCGGATGCGCTCGACTTGGATACGATCGACGTAGCGGATGCCGTCGCCGGAGCCACGGAGACGGTCATGTCGTCGCTGGACCAGAGATTGTCCAGAATGTCGTCGATCGCAGGCTCTTCGGCATGATCGACGACGGGGGCCTTCGGCGTCTGCGGCGGTATCGCCCTAAGTTCCGGCAATAGTGCTTCGACGGTCGAGAGGATCTCCCCATCCTGGTTCGGTCTTTCGAGGAAGGCGTCGGCACCACTGTCTCGGGCGATGCCGCGATGGCGCGATCCCTTATATATGCGAGATGCGATCACGACCTTTGGAGCGTCGGGGCCGCTCGATTTCAGCTTTTTGCAGAGCTGAAAGCCGTCTTGGCCGGGGATCATCGGCTCGAGGACGACGAGGTGGGGTGCGTCCGCCCGCAAAGCCTGTTCCACTTCGGAACCATTGCCCGCAAGACGCACCTCATAACCGGCGTTTTCCAGCAACTGCGAGGTTGCCGTTCGGGATTTCTGCTCGAAATCGATCAATAGGATTCGTGGAGTCACACTCATCGCGCTCTCGCCGGAAAAAACCGCGGATTGGGCAGGGGAAACATAGGTTCCCCCCGGGTGTGGATCAATCCGGCCCGCATCCCGGACTGCGGGCGTCCGGTGCCCGTTCGAGCATGCCTGCCGGCGCCTTCGGACTCGCCATTGCGGTGGATACGCGGCCCTAGTGCGTTCTTTCGCACAAGGCTTTGATCGATTTCGTTCGTATCGTGGTGGACATAATTCTCAGTGATCTCCTAGATTCGCCTTGGGATCGATCCCCACGACCCGCCGGAGGCCGGACTTGCCCTCTCCCTTCATCTCCCTTTGCATGATCACGAAGGATGAATCCGAGACGCTCGGGCGCTGCCTTGGATCGGTCGCTCCCCTCGTGGATGAGATCGTCATCGTCGATACGGGTTCTCGAGACCAGACGGTCTCCATTGCCGAAAAAGCAGGAGCAGGGGTCATCCGAGCCCCTTGGAACGATGACTTTTCCGCCGCGCGGAATCTGAGCCTCGAAGCAGCTTCCGGCGAGTGGATTCTCGTCGTCGATGCCGACGAGGTTCTCGAGAATGCGCATCGGGCAAGGCTCGAAGAGAGGCTTCGCAGTCATGATGCTCCCGCCTACTCCGTCGAGATCGTCTCGCCCAAAGGAGCAGGTCTGAGCGAGCGAGCCCATATCACTCGGTTGTTTCGAAACGAGCCTGCGCACCGCTATCAGGGACGCGTGCACGAACAGATTCTCGGAGCGGTATGTCGGAAACTCGGCCGCGAAACGTGGACGCCGCCCCGATCCGAGCTGCGCTTCATTCACGACGGCTATCGTCCGGACAAGCGAAGCGCACGGAAAAAAGCGGAACGCAACCGCCGTTTGCTTTCGCAGGAGATCCGAGATCGTCCGAGCGATCCCGGCCCGCGCTTCTTGATGGCTCGCGAAATCGTTCCTCGTGTCGACGGAGATCTGCTCGCGATGCCTGAAGCCGAGGAGGCGCTCGCGCTGCTCGCTCCGGTCATCGACCGACTGACGCGTGAGCCTCGGCTTGGAATCGCCGATCCGGCGCTGGCGCTCTATGCCAGGCTCTCGGTCGCGCTGGGGGATTCGTCGGCGGCGGAGCGTTGCCTCGTCAAGGCACGTGCGCTGCTCGGCGATACGGTGCGTTTGATCTATGCCGAAGCCGAGATGCGCCTGCAGCAGGCCATCGCATGCGGCGAGTCGGCGGGACAAGCGCGGGAACTCTTCTTGCGCACGCGAACGGCGCTCGAGGGATGCGCATCGATCCCGTCTTGTCCGCAAGTGCGAGATGCCTGGGCGCCCTTGCGGGCTGCGGCATGCCTCGTACTCGATGCCGAACGGGTAGGGATGGAAGTGCACGAGCAGGCGTCCGAGTCGATGACCAGCGAGAACTCGGTCGAGCAGCTCCTGTTCGGCTCGATTTCCGCCGCACGGGGGGGAGACGTCAAGCAAGCCACCGCACGGCTGGTGAGCGCTCTCGGCCGTCGTAGCGATGATCCACGGATATGGTGGTCGTTGGGCGCTTTGAGCTTCCTCGCTTCGGAGCCGCAGCGTGGTGCGGCGATGATGGCCAAGGCAGCCGAAGCCGCGCCGCGATGGTCTGCCGCCCGTGCATTTGATGGAGCGCGTCTCCAACGAACCGCACTTCCTACGGGACTGCTCTCACTGTGGTGCTCGGTTTTTTCGAGAAGCGGAAAGACGCTGCTTACCCGATAATCACCATCCATGCCCAAGAAAGCCGGGAAAGATGTTCGTGACCGAATGCATTCGAGGGGAATGACCCGTGTGCACGGCGATGTGCAGGGTCGTGCCCGCTCGGCCTGGGACGAAGTCTATGCTCTGGTGCGACGTATCCCGCACGGGCGTGTCATGAACTACGGGCAGATCGCCGAGTGCTTGAATTCGCGGCTCTCGGCGCGCGCAGTCGGCTGGGCCATGAGCACAGCTCCCCCGGATGTGCCGTGGCAGCGTGTGGTCAGTGCCGCAGGGGTTTGTTCCACCGATCGTCGAGGGGATATGCCGCCGGGATACCAGCGCGCACTCCTAGAGGAAGAAGGCGTCGTCTTCAGCCATCGCGGAGCATTGGATATGACGCGCTATCGTTGGTGGCCGCCGGGTTTTTCTTCGGGCGATGATGATGCCAAGCGATAATAGAAGTTCGCACCGTAGGGCGTGACGAAGAGAGATCCACCTTTCGGCGTATTTTGATCCAGCCAACGTTCAGCCTCGTCAATGGAGCGCAGCACTTTCATGCCGCTCGCTCGTGCCGGCGTCTCGTCGATTTCGCTGAGAATGGCCACGCGCTTTTCACTCGTCTTCTTGCGCAGTGCGAGCGCGGTATGCCATCCCACGCGAAACTCGCAGCGGAGTTCGGCTTCGATCTTTTCCGCCGAGCCGAGTGCGAGCCCTTCCTCCAGCTCGGGGTTTCCCACTCCTCCCGGACATCGCGCGACGAGGACGATGGCGCCATCGTCTCGTACGATGGGCGCCACGGCATCGAGCGCTTTGTGTGCTTGCACCAGATCAAAACCTTGAGCGGCGCTGCCGGCGCAAACGACGGCGGAATCGAAGGGCTCGTCACAGACGAAGCTGCGCTCGGCGGCGTACGCGGTACAGGCGATGCGGTAGTCATTCGCCAGATCGCCGACGCGCGCATCGGCGAGCGATCCGTCGGATCCGAGAAGGCAGTGCATCGCGACTTTGGGGGGGAAAAGTGCGGCTGCGGCGAGCGAAGCCTCGTGAAGAGGATTCTCGTCGAGAATGCCCTGATGCGCTGCCGCATGCCGACCACCCCGAGGACCATCATTCAGGCACCGCCGGTGCAGCGCCAGGATGGATCGTTTCGCGGCGACACCGGGAAGGAGCATCTTGCGTCCGCCTCCGAAACCGGCGAGGTAGTGAAATACGACCGCAGCGAGAATCCCGACGGCGTCGGCGCGCGCGACACTCGGATGAGCGCAGACCGGAATCCCGCACTTGGTGGAACCGAGCAGATCGGCTGCATCTCGGCAATCATGCACGAAGAGCGTGCTGTTTCGCGGCCACGCATCCATGCCGAGGTTTTCGCGGTAGTCCTCCGGTTGGAGAGGGCGATGCATGCCCGAGGCGACGACGATCGAAATCCGCCGAGGACTCTTCTGCATCGAGAGAACACCGTTCAAGATGGTTGGAAGCAGGTGTTTCAGAGGCAACGGCCGTGTGCGATCGGGGACGACCAAGGTCAAGCGGCCGCCGTCACATACTTCCGTGACTCGTCGGACGAAATCTTCGGCGAGTTCATCGATCCGGGCCATCGTGGCCTTCGCTTCGATCGTTGATGCCGGGCACCAGACCGCCCGGCTCCACGAAGCAGGGGCTTTGATGAGTTCTTCCCCGTAAGGAAGACTGCGCTGGGGCTCATTCACCGAAAGACACCACCACGACAGAATAGCAGAAGCGCTCCCCTCGTGTTCTCACTTCCTCTAGACCTTTGGAGCCGGCGCGGAAAAAAATGCCGGAAAGAGGTTCGCGACTCGCTCCCTATGGGGAACAAGAATGGGCGCCGCGTCCGGCGCCCAAGGTCCCTATTTAGGGTGTGTTTGATGTCTTTGTTGTTCGTGCTCTGACTCAGCTCAGCGGCGTGCGGCCTTTCGGCGAGTCGTCTTCTTTTTGGCGGCCTTCTTTCGGGTAGCCTTTTTCTTGGTGGCGCGCTTCTTGGTGGCGCGTTTCTTGGTGGCTTTCTTCTTCGTGGCACGTTTCTTCGTAGCGCGCTTCTTGGTGGCCTTCTTCTTCGTGGCACGCTTCTTGGTAGCGCGCTTCTTGGTGGCCTTCTTCTTCGTGGCCTTGCGCTTGGTCGCCTTCTTCTTGGTGGCGCGTTTCTTGGTGGCCTTCTTCTTCGTCGCGCGTTTCTTGCGCGTCGATTTCTTGGCCACTTTCTTTCTGGTGGTCTTTCTGGCAGCCATGTTTTTCTTGCCTCCTTAATTGTGGGAGCCACTGTCGTCGGCTCCCTGTTTTCTGCGAGCGTCCCCGCAGGGGCATGCAAACCCGTGAGAAATATGGTCGAAGTTGTTCGCCTTTGTCAAGAAACTTTTTGATACGTTTCGATTTGGGCGCAGCGGAGTTGTATCGAGTGAGCTCGTTCAATCCGCTTCGGACTCTCGCGTAGATCGTGGTCGGCCGGGTTTCGCCGGTATCTCGTCATCGAGCTGTAGGTCGCGAATCTTTCTTCGAAGTGTGCGCAACCCGATACCCAAGATGCGAGCGGCTTCGGTGCGGGATCCCCCGACGTGAAACAAGGTCGCGCGAATCGCCTCGGCTTCGATCTCTTTGAGTGCTCGGCCGACCAGGGTGTTCTCATTTCGGCTTCGCTCTTGCGGAAGGCCGCGAATTCTACCGGGGAGATCGACGACATCGATCGTCTCATGGGGTGTGGCCACGACTATGGCCTCGAGCGTATTCAGCAGTTCCCGGACGTTTCCAGGCCAGGGGTAGCTCATGAGTACGTCGAGCGCGGCCTTTGTCAGTCTTCGCGGTCTGAGCATGTTGGCCCGGGAGATCTGATCGAGAAAGATGCGGCACAGTTCCTCGATATCTTCGTGGCGTTCTCTGAGGGGAGGCACCTCGAGAGTCACGACCCGCAATCGGTAGTAGAGGTCCTCTCGAAAGGCCGTTTCACGCACGAGGCGTTCCAAATCCGCATTGGTAGCCGCGAGGAGCCGCACGTTCGCTCTCACCGGGCGAGTTCCGCCCACCCGCATGAATTCCTGGTGTTCGAGCACTCGCAGGAGTTTGGCCTGTGTCGAAAGATCGGTTTCGCCCACTTCGTCGAGAAAAAGAGTCCCGTTGTGAGCGAGTTCGAATTTCCCCGCTCGTCGATTGAATGCGCCGGTGAACGCACCTCGCTCATGCCCGAAGAGTTCCGATTCGATCAAGTGGGATGGAAGGGCCGCGCAGTTGAGCGTGACGAACGGACCGTCTCGCCGCCCGGATTGAAAATGCAGCGCGCGGGCGACGAGTTCCTTGCCGACACCGCTTTCACCGCGCACGAGCACGGTCATACGCATGGCTGCAACGCGATCGATGGTCTGCTGGAGTTGTCGCATCACCGGCGACTTGGCAACCAGCGAGCGGCTCGTATAGGAGCGAAAGGACTTTTCGGTGATGGCGCTTTCGAGGCTGGCGAGGTGGACGCCGAGATCGCGGGCTTCGAGCACGCGAGCGATGCGGAGCTGGACTTCTGCGGGAAGCGGGGGTCGGTTCAAGACGTCGCGTACGCCTCGGGAAATCAAGGCGTAGCACTCGTCATCGTCTCTCTTGCCGGCGATCAGGAGGATGGCCGGGGTGTTCCCGTCGTTGAGCCATCCTTCGAGCCGGGTCTCCGGCGATGAACCGAGAAGATGGCGATCGAGCAGGACCAAATCCGTCGTACGTGCCGAAAAACGATCCTCCATCTCATCGAGAGTGCGGACCCGGTCGACCGAGTGCCCGGCTTCGGCACAGTGTCCGAGCAGGCTGTCGCAAAGCGCATCGTCGTTGCTGGCGATGACGATTCTGCTTCCCGCTTGTCTTGGGACATCCGACTGCGCTTTACGCATGATCCTCCGCAGCGGTTCGCGAGCCGCCATACGGAGCGGCATGGCCTTGGTCACCCATGATCAGCCGCTCGTCGGTTTCTATCATAAGTCTCGGCAGGGAAAAATCTAGGTCAAAGATGCCGTGTTGTTTCAGAAAAATACGGCCAGCTTGGCCGTAATATCTGCGGGGTGTCTTCGCGAGCAGGGCTATGACAAGGGTCTAAGTTTTGAGATCATAGGGGGTTGACGTCCATGCCGGGAGCGCACACAACCCTGGCAAGGCTCTTGCTGCTCCTCAAAGAGAGCGGGAGTTGGCCCATGTCGGGCCAAGAGCTCGAGGGGCACGACATCCATGGCGACGACGAAGAAAAACACCAAGCGCAGCAAGAAAGCGGTACCCGGCAAGGCTCAGCAGAGCCAGTTCGTTCAGTACACCTGGGACGGGAGCAACTACACTCTCGATCTGGTCCGTGACCGTGTCTACAAGAATTGGATGGCCGTCGAAACCAACAAGGGCTTCACCATCCTGGGCTCCTACCGCACCAAGGGCGGCGGATCCCACGCCTCCGTCTGATCCCCTCTCGATCGTCGACTAGGGCTCTACTCTACACTTGCCGTCGAGCATCGTGGAGTCGGTGCGCGTCGGAGCGTGCTCGCTAAGATGCGCTCTCGTCTTCGAAGTTCGATATAGCCGATACAACCGGTAGGCTTTTCTTCCCTGAATCGTCGTAGGCGTTGGGCTGTGCTCTGCCTGCGGGGCCTTTGCTCGGCCGTCGGCGCGACCCGTTTTCTCGTCTCGAGAAGGGATCGCGTGTCGAGAGCAAGGCGGCGCGCGCCAAGCCGCAAAGACTGCCGAGTAGAATTTCGGTGACGCGCAGGACGCAAGCCCTTGGGATCAGTACTTGCCGAGTCAGTACATGCCGAGGTAGCGCTTGACCTCCCACTCGTGCACCTGCGCGATGTATTCCCGCCAGTCAGCGTGCTTGGCGGCGATGAAATGCTCGGCGACGTGTTCTCCGAGCGCATCGAGAATCACCTTGTCCTTTTGTAGGGCCTTGACCGCTTCGTTGAGGTCCGCCGGCAGCACGTCGAGCTTCAGGCGCCGTTTTTCCCGTTCAGAGAGCGTGAAGATGTCTTTGCTCACGGGTTCGTAGGGCGCAGCCTCGTTCTGCATACCGTCGAGTCCCGCGCGAAGCATGACGGCAAAAGCCAGATAGGGGTTGCATGCCGGATCGGGCATGCGGACCTCCACGCGCGTGCCGATTCCACGACGGTCCGGAACGCGCAGGAGCGGTGAGCGATTGCGCTCGGACCAGGCGATCGCCGTCGGTGCTTCGTAGCCGGGGACGAGTCGCTTGTAGGAGTTGATCGTCGGGTTGGTCACCGCGCAGATGGCCTTGGCGTGATTGAGAATGCCGCTGATGTATTGCAGGGCCCGCGTGGAAAGGCCTCGATATTCACCGTTTTCGTCGTAGAACACGCTGGTTCCGTTCACGTCGAAAAGCGACTGATGGACATGCATTCCCGAGCCGTTCATGCCGAAAAGCGGTTTGGGCATGAAGGTTGCGTGCAGGTTGTGCCGGAGTGCCACCTTGCGAACGACATGCTTGAAGATCACCAAGTTGTCGGCGGTGGCGAGCGCATCGCCGTACTTGAAATCGATCTCATGCTGCCCCGGTGCCACTTCG
The DNA here is from genome assembly GCA_027021395.1 of Acidobacteriota bacterium. Classification (GTDB taxonomy): domain Bacteria; phylum Acidobacteriota; class Polarisedimenticolia; order J045; family J045; genus JALUUK01. Next base: position 583 of record JALUUK010000540.1, on the reverse strand, counting down.
TGGTGCGCGGCTTCGACCTCGAATCCCATTTGCTCGAGAACGTTGACGATCTCTCGTCTTGCCGCTTCGCCGTTGTCTACGGGGGCGAGATCGAAGTAAGCGCCCTCATCGTGAGTGATCGTCGTTGCGGAGCCGTCTTCGTCGCGCTGGAATAGAAAAAACTCGGCCTCCGGGCCCATCATGGCCTGGTATCCGAGTTCTTTCGCCTGGTCGACCGCGCGACGCAGTACATAGCGGGGATCGCCCGCGAACGGGGTACCGTCGGGCATGGCGACATCACAGATCACGAGAGCCGTCTGGTCCTCGCTGTCCTCGCGAGGGAAGATGCGCAGGCTGCCGAGGTCGGGCTTGAGCAGCATGTCGGATTCCTGGATGCGCACGAAGCCCTCGATCGAAGAACCGTCGAACATGATCTCGCCGGCGAGCGCTTTGGCGAACTGTCGATCCGGAACCTCGACGTTCTTCACGACACCGTGGATGTCCGAGAAGATCAGCCTCAAGAAGCGAACCTTGTTTTCCTCGAGCAATGCGCGCGCTTCGACTTCTGTAGCGGGGTGGGCTGCTAGTCCTGTATCCGACATGG
>JALUUK010000539.1 GCA_027021395.1 Acidobacteriota bacterium | reverse complement strand
CGCCTTGACCAAGAATTCGCAAGCCGCAGCGGGGTCCGTGTGCTCGCCGCAGGTGAAGACGTCGGCTGCCGCGTAACCGAGTTCGGGCCACGTGTGAATGGAGATATGGGATTCGGATAGGAGGGCGAGGGCGGTGACGCCTTGAGGTTCGAAGTGATGGACGCATTCTGCGAGAAGCGTGGCACCGGCATGTCGAACGGCTTGCCGAATCGACTCCTGGACGTGGGCCACGTCGTTTAGTAGACCGGCGGGACAGTCATAGACCTCGAGGATGGAGTGAGAACCGAGAGCATCCAATGCACAAAACCTCCCTGAGTCAGGCCCCGCGCGCGTCGCTGCCCCGCGGGGACCCGGAGTTATAGGGGAAGCAGGTCCGCACTGCAACCCCCCACACAGATTATTCCCCGAAGAATACCCTCGTCTAGGCGGATTGACCTCGGATCTCGTTGAATTTCTACACCTTGCCGGGCGAAAGCCCCCATCTTGCCCCCATCTCCCCACCGCCGGCTTCTTCGCAAAGTATGGTGGAGCATGTCGTCCGGTGTCAGGGATCTTTTGCCCATGGCGGTAGGGCTCAACGACGAACGTCTCCGGAATTTCCGGAGTGCTTCAGTTTTCCGAAGAAGCAATCGCTGGAACCGGTCCATCGGGCGTTTCGAGATGCTGGATCCGGCGGAAATGAGCGAAGCGGCGATTCTCGAGGCGGTACTGCGGCTCGGAGCGTGGAAGCAAGAGCAAAAGGAAATCATGCGCGCACTAGACCGGCTGATCGCCGGGTCGCGCTCGTTTCGACTTCATGCTCTGCTGCTAGTGCGCGGAGTCCTTGGTGAGTAGGCGTTCGATGTGGGCGCCGATTCCGGAAAGCTTTTCTTCGATGGATTCGTAGCCGCGATCGAGATGGTAGACGCGGTGCACGATGGTTTCTCCTCGGGCGGCGAGTGCGGCCAAGACCAGGCAAGCGGAGGCTCGCAGGTCCGATGCCGTCACTTCGGCCCCGGTCAGAGGTGTGGGGCCGTCGACTAGAGCCATGCCTCCGGATACTTCGATCGATGCTCCCATGCGTCGCAGTTCGGGGACGTGCATGAAGCGTTGCTCGAAGATTCTTTCATCGATCTTGGATCGGCCGCCGGCTTGGGTCATCAACACCATGTACTGCGCCTGGAGATCCGTCGGGAAGCCGGGATAAGGCCTCGTGATGAGGTCGCGCGCTTTCAGCGGCCTGCCGTTGCCGATGCGGATCCATCCGTCGCCGCATTCGAGTCCGAGGCCGACGTCGCGGAGCCCGTTCAACACGGTCTCGAGATGGTCGACGACGACTTTTTCGAGGGTGACGCGCCCGCCGGTGATGGCGGCGGCAATCAGGTAGGTGCCGGCTTCGATGCGGTCGGGAATGACGCGGTGCTCGGCCGGCCCTAGGCGGTCGACTCCCTCGATGGTGATCGTATCGGTTCCGGCTCCTTCGATCTGCGCTCCCATGGAGGAAAGCAAGCAGGCGAGATCGGCGACCTCGACCTCGCGCGCGGCGTTGTTCAAAACCGTCGTTCCCCGCGCGAGCGTAGCGGCCATCAGAAGGTTCTCGGTGCCGGTGACGGTGACGTCCTCGAAGGTGATTTCAGCGCCGCGCAACCCTCGCGTGCGGGCTTCGACGTAACCGTGCTCGAGGCGTATCTCGGCTCCGAGTCGGGAGAGGCCTTCGAGGTGCCGATCGATGGGCCGCGAGCCGATGGCGCAGCCCCCGGGAAGCGAGACGCGCGCGTGTCCGGTACGGGCAAGAAGGGGGCCGAGCACCAGCACCGAAGCGCGCATCTTGCGGACGAGGTCGTAAGGCGCTTCGCTCGAGTGCACCTTCGGGGTCGTGAGCGCCCATCGGTGCTTGCCGAGCCGTTCG
>JALUUK010000538.1 GCA_027021395.1 Acidobacteriota bacterium | reverse complement strand
CACGGGTTACCAAAAGATCGTGCAAGGCGTCGAGTGGGCGGCCGCCCGCTTGCGCGGCGAAGACGACACCCGCCCGGCGCGAGAGACCTTCTGGGGCAGCACGCATCCGGCATCCGCCGCACAAGACGCGGGAACGGAGAACGAGCCCAAGCGCCGCATCGTCGGAACACCGTTCCGGCGAGTCGATGCCCGATCGAAGGTCTCGGGACGCACGGTCTATGCCGGCGATCTTTCCTTTCCTCGCATGATCTACATGAAGCTGGTGCGCAGCACCGTGCCGCACGGACGCATCGTCGACATCGACACTTCGCGGGCCGAGGCGATGCCCGGAGTGATCGCTTGCCTGACCGGTGAGGCCATGCCGAATCCCTTTGGAGTCCTCCCCGTCTCACAAGACGAGCACGCGCTTTGCATCGATCGCGTACGCTTCGTCGGCGACCCGATCGCGGCCGTCGCCGCCACGAGCGAAGAGCAGGCCCACGAAGCTGCACTCGCCGTCGAGGTTCGGATCGATCCGCTTCCCACGATCGCTTCGGTGGATGAAGCCCTTGCCGTTCCGGAACCGCGCATTCACGACTACGGCGACGAGGGCAACCTGCACAAGAAGATCTCATTGGCCTTCGGAGATCTCGAGCGCGGCTTCGACGAGGCCGAGCGCATCTTCGAAGACACGTTTCACTACGAAGGCAACACGCACCTCGCGCTCGAAGAACACGCGACCGTGGCGATCGCTGAGGAACACGACCGTGTCACGGTCTATTCATCGACCCAGACACCGCACTACCTCCACCGTGCGCTCGCCAAGGTGCTTGAAATCCCCGCATCCAGAATTCGCGTGATCGCTTGCACCAACGGCGGTGGATTCGGCGGCAAGACCGACCCGTTCAATCACGAAATCTGTGCGGCCAAGATGGCGCTTCTGACCGGACGACCGGTGAAGATCACTCTGACGCGGGAAGAAGTCTTCCTCTGCCACCGCGGCCGACATCCCGTGCGCATGCGCCTGCGAACCGGCGTACGCAGCGACGGGACGATCACCGCCCAACATCTTCAAACCGCACTCGACGGCGGCTCCTACGGCTCCTACGGCGTGGCCAGCACCTACTACACCGGGGCGCTGCAAACCGTGACCTACGATCTTCCCGCCTACCAATTCGACTCCGTACGCGCATTCACCAACAAGCCGCCCTGCGGTCCGAAGCGAGGTCACGGGACTCCACAACCGCGCTTCGGCTACGAAGTGCACTTGGACAAGATTGCGCACAACCTGCGGATCGACCCGGCGGAGTTGCGTCTGAGACAACTCGTCGAAGCCGAGAGCGTGACGGCGAACTATCTGAAGGTGGGTTCGATGGGCCTCGGCGCCTGCATCCGCGCCGTCGTGGAAGGCAGCGGATGGAACGAGCGACACGGCAAGCTCCCTTTCGGACACGGTCTCGGGCTTGCATGCGGCTCGTATCTGTCGGGTGCCGGTCTGCCGATCTATTGGAACCACATGCCTCATTCGGCGGTGCAGATCAAGGTCGATCGCTCGGGAGGTGTCGCGGTCTTCTGCGGAGAAACCGAGGTCGGCCAAGGATCCGATTCGGTGCTGGCGGCCATCGTAGCCGAGGTCTTGGGAATCGATCTTCACGACATTCGGCTGTGCGTCGCCGATACCGATCTGACACCGGTCGACCTTGGAAGCTACTCCTCTCGCGTGACGCTGATGATGGGCAACGCGGCCATCGAAGCGGCGTCTCGGGCTCGTGACCTCATCGCCAAGGCCGTATCCGAAAAGCTCTCGCTGCCAAGCTCCCGGCTCGTCTTCGCCGACGGTCGGGTCTTCGATGCGGAGCATCCCGAAACCGGCCTCGCTTTTCCGGATGCCGTCGTCGCCGCCGAGATCA
>JALUUK010000537.1 GCA_027021395.1 Acidobacteriota bacterium | reverse complement strand
CTCGACTACCTCAAGAAGAACCGCGACAACCCAGATCCGGAATTGCTCAAGCGAATGAATTGGTCGAAAGAAGAGCTGCAGTCGTTCGTCGATCGCTGGGAGGAGCTGAAACGGCTGGAAGCCAACGGTGACGAAGCGGCGCGACGCAAGCTTCGTCGCGTCTATCGCAGTCTTGGACTGCGGCCGGGCGGGAGTGGACGCCGCAGCGAGCAGCAGCGCGACGACAAGCTCCGAGGGCTGAGCGACGCCGGCCGGCACGCTCCACCCGCGCCGTTCGCCGACAAGTTCCGGGCGTATAAGCGAGGCATCTCTCGCTAGATTTCGTAGTTGACCTGGGTCCCCTCTTGTCCCCACTCCGGGTTCTGTTCCGATCGAATGCGCAGCGTCGGACGTTCCATCGTGACGGTCGTATGGGGAGTCACGCTATGCGTCAGCCAAACGCTCGAACCGATCACCGCATCGTGTCCAATGACGGTTTCTCCTCCCAGGACCGTTGCGTTGGCATAGATCACGACTCGATCCTCGATCGTGGGATGTCGCTTTGAGCCTCGCACCAGATTTCCGTCGGTGTCCTTTGGGAAACTGAGCGCGCCGAGCGTCACGCCTTGATAGACCTTCACATGCGACCCGATTTCGCATGTCTCTCCGATGACGACGCCGGTCCCATGGTCAATAAAGAAGTAGGGGCCGATCGTGGCGCCCGGATGTATATCGATGCCGGTCTTGTTGTGGGCATGCTCCGTCATGATACGCGGGATGAATGGGACACCGAGCTCCCACAGCACGTGAGCCAGCCGGAAAACGGTGACCGCTTCGAGCCCCGGGTAGCAGAAGATCACTTCGTCGTGGCTGCGGCAGGCCGGATCGCCGTCGAAGGCCGCTTGGACATCGGTCGCCAGAACGCGGCGGATCTCCGGAATCCGCTGTAGGAAATCGACAGCGATCGCCTGCCCTTTGGCTTCGTAATCGACGCGCGACATGGCGCTCTCGTCCGACGCATCGAGTCGCGCTTCGTGCGACAGCGCGCGGGCGATCTGCGTCGTGAGCTTGTCGTGCAATCCATCGATCAGATCACCGACATGGTAGGTCACATTCGCAATATGCAGCCCTTCACGACGCTCGTATCCGGGATAGATGATCTCCCGCAGGTCATCGAGGACCGACCGGATCGTCTCCTTTCGAGGCAAGGGGCAATGCCCCAAATGGTTCATCGAGTTGATTTCTCGGTAGGTATCGACGATCTGTTCGGTCAGTTCGGGCAGTTGTTCCTTCAGCCGAAAGTCGGTCGCCATGGCAATTGCTCCAAATCAAGCCGGCTACGTCCCAGAAAACACAGGCCAGAAAACACAGGGTTCCAGAAGACATGAAGGGCCGGTAAGAGGGACGCCGTAAGAAAATCGATCACGAAAACACAACATCGCAGGCACAACGGGATGCGCGAGGATTTAGCCCGTACACCGAAAGCCCGGCAAGTCGACGTGACCGAAATATGTCAGCATCTGCAAAGGACCCTATGCGATTCGTGCCGTATCAGTGCACCGACCCGGCGTCCTGACGACTCCCGGCATCTGCCGGGGCGAGCGGACGGCACACAGCCGGCTGCACCTTCTCAATGCAAGTCTAGAGCGAAGCGTACGGTGGAACAAGACGCATCCCTCGCGACCAGATTGATCCCTACCGTTTCATTTCTTCGACCGCACCGACGGCAGGAATTGAGTCAAAACCGCAGCGAGCAGCAGGGCGAGGCCCAGGGCGGACGCCGCAAGTCCGCGCCACATGCCGGGAGAGGCATAGCGCATGATGACGCGGTGCCGACCGGCCGGCAGCGGTAGACGGATCGTACCGGCAGTCGACTTCCCGATCGGGACACGTTCTTCCACCTCGCCGGTT
>JALUUK010000536.1 GCA_027021395.1 Acidobacteriota bacterium | reverse complement strand
CAAGATCTCGGCGAGGTTCCCCTCCACCGAAGGACGTACTCCACGCCGTTCGTCGGCTCGCAGGGAAGCCGATCCGGAAACGCGCAAGGACCACGGCACCATCGAAAGCATCGCCATCGCGACCGTAAGCGCTCCGGCAAGAATCCATTTCCTAGACGACATGTTTCGAACCCGCCGGCCAACGCCTAGCGTGACCACCATCAACATTCTTCGCATGAGCCAAACGATGAAAAGCGAGACCAGCAGTGGACCCCACAAACCCAGAATCGTCGTCGAGTAACTCATCGCGAAGCTTCCGATCAAGAACAGAACACTTGCGACATAGGCTCCGGAAAACAGTGCGTAGAACAAGACGAATCGGCGAGCCCGCGGAGAGAGCTTGTCCGTGGTCGACGTATCGCGCCGCGGGGCGAGTCGGCTGGTCAGAGCTGAAAACGCCGTCGCCCGGAGATTCGGAATGCCGGAGAGATCCGACATGATGTAATAGCCATCGAGCCGAAGCAGCGGATTGAGGTTGAGAACCGCACTTCCCGCGGAGATCGTCAGCGCGGTAAACGCCAGAACCTTGCCGAAACCCGGCGGCAAGATGTTCCAGACGACCAAGGCCGCTGAAGCCGCTCCAATATCGAAGAGCGGCCCCGCCAAGCCGACGAGCATGCGATCCCGGCGACGCCGAAACAACCAAGCATCCGACACATCGACGAAGAGAGCCGGCATGAAAAAGAAGATGAGCAAGAAACCGGTCTCGGGGATCTTCCCGCCGAAATGTTTGCACGTCAGACCATGAGCGCATTCGTGCAGAGCCGTCAGCAGAATCGCCGTCCCCATGAAAGCGGCAATCCACATTCCGCTCGAGACCGGCGGTAGTTCGGTGAACAGACGCGAGCGATGCGAGAGCGCGATATAGGCGGCAACCACCAGTAAAGCGCAATAGAAGACCATGAAGGGCTTCGTCCAGATCCATCGCGCGAAGGGTTCGACGGCCGAAAAGAAGCGATCCGGATTGAATAGCCCGATCTGGTAGTAGAGCGGATTCGTTTTCTTCTCTACTTTTGCATTTTTTTCCTCTTCGGCCAGAGCGGCGACTTCCCCCGCCTGAAGCAGAACCTGCTTGATGGCCGCGGCCCGTTGATTGCTCGGATTCGCGGCGAGAATTTCCTCGAACATACGCAACGCGGCCTGGAATCTGCCGGCCTGCAGAGCTTCGATCGCCTCGTCGAACTTGAGCGCCTCTCCCTTGGGGCGACGCGCGACGGCCAACCCGGGAGGCGGTTCATCTTCCGCCTTGCGCAATACGAAGCCGCCTTGGTTTAGAGCATCGATGACCTTTCGACCCACCACCGGGTCGTGCGCCGGCAACGCGATGCCGCCATCGAGCAGCCCCTTGTCCCTGAGTGTGTCGAGAAAATCGTGGACCTCCTCGAGCGCGAACTCCTCCCCCAACCAAGCGGCCATCTCCACTTGAATGTCGAGCGCCGTATTCTCGCCGTTCAAGCGATCGAGGATGAAACCTTCGACCTCGTCGAAGTGAAAGTACTTTCGATTTCGAGGGTCTTTGACCACTCGCCCGCGACCGGTATCGCCATCGGGCATGATGACCAGATGGCTCTTGAGCCGCAGTTGGTCGGGAAGAGCGGCAACCGGCCCACCTGAGTCGTTGGAAATGATGCGTCCCTCTCTGCTCTAGCCTGGAGCTTCCATGAAGAGTCCAGACCTAAGTCACCCACCCCTCGCTCGGGCACCGCGGGGGGGAACAGGGAAAAACCTCGGTTCCCGACCCTCTAGGAGCAAGAAGACGGAAGCGCGACCGGCAGAAAATCCACCATCGGAACGCCTCGAACGAAGCGCCCCCCCTACGGCGATGGTGTTCGGACGATTCCGGACACATGCTCGACACGTGCTCCGGGCCGCTGCGTCAATCGTCCGGTCGTTCCAGATCGTCGACGACCGAAGTGACCGCGGCTTGGAGCAGGATCCATTCCCCATCTTCATCCCGGTATGCTAGGGCGTATTCGACGTAGTCGTCCTCGAAGAGATCTTCGACAATCGCCTCCGCATCGCCGTCGAGCACGATCTCCGAATCCTCGGTCAGATTCAGCAAGGTTTCCCCGTGTTCGGGGTCAGCCACGATGATCGTCGCGCGATCGACATCGACGTCCTTGATGCGCCCCGTGAATTCGACCTCTAGACGGTCCGCCGCTTCGCTCTCACCGCCCGTACAGACGAAGCCGGTGAGCAGCCACGCCGCGACCAGCCCGCAGGCGATTCTTCCGATTCTGCTCGTTCTCATTCATCTTCCTCATTCAGCCCCCGCATTCGGGATAGAATCAGTATTCAGGCCTTCCCCTCACAGGGAAATCGCCGTACTAGAGTGGACGAGATGCATGGACCTTTCTTTCGAAAATCGCCGCAATCAGGCTGTTTTTTGCTCCGGCAAGGACGCTTCATCCGTTGCGGTTCCATGCATCCGGAGGCATTGGACAACGCGCACCCGGGCGGGACTTCCGAAAAATAGGACTCTCGGCAAAATGTACTCGGCCGATCGGAGCCGTCAAATCCGTGCCGAACGCGTCGGACGATGAAACCAAGAGATCTGAAACCATGAGATCATTCTCTCTTCCAAGGAGGTATCCAATCATGAAACAAAGACCCCTCTCCCGGCTCTTCGCCATCGCGATCACAGCCGCCCTCGCCTTTGGAACGGCGGCCTCGGCCGAAGAACCCCGCTTCGACCTCGAATTCAGGCTCAAGCTCTCTTCGGAGTTCACCAGCGCCCTTCGCGATGGCGACACTTTGCAGGCCGTCTTGCGTCCACACGTGCAGTTTGGTCAGCGGACCGTGGCCGGGCAGCCCATCGTGCTCGAAACGGCCTGGAAAACCGGAAAATCGCTCGAGACGACACTGAATTTCGAAAAAGCCCTCGAACCGGACCAGCTCTACCATCTCGAGCTGCGCATCGTGCGCGCCGATGAGCGCGGCCGGATGCAGACCGTGCGCTATCTCTCAGCGCTCGACAAGCTGCCCCGCCGTCCCGTGGGTCATGCCATTCCGCTACGACTGCACCAGGGCCATCGCCGGGACCTGCGTGAAAACATCGTGATGCTGACCAAGGACGCCGACAACGTCTATCGCGTGACCTTCTTCACGGCCTAGATCCGGAGCGAATGCGAGGCGTTTCAGGAAAAACGGCGGGCCGTCGGCCCGCCGTTTCTTCGTTTTGAGGCGTCGCCCAAGCGATGCCGGGATCCGCCCCGACTAAGGCTTGCAGGTCAGACGGATCTCCACTCGCCGGTTCTTGGCGTGTTCTGCCTCCGTGCGTGCTCCGGCGATGGCCGGTTCTTCTTCGCCCTTGCTCACGGTGCTGATCGAAAGCGAAGACATCCCGTCGAACGTCATCAGCACATCCCGTACGGAAGCTGCGCGGCGTGCGCCGAGCCCGAGGTTGTACTCGATGGTCCCTCGCTCGTCACAGTGACCGACGACTTCGACTCCGACGATGCGATCCCCTGCCTGAGCGATCACCTCGGCGGCACCCTTGAGCCAGGCCATGGACGTCTCGTCGACATCGCTCTTATCGAAGCCGAAATAGACGCCTGGAGTCGAAAGCGCGTCACGTGCAATCTTACAGTCGTCTCGAGCCGGTGGCGGAGGCGGTGCAGCGACGATCAGCGGCCGCGACGAAACCAAGGTCGCGGGCTCGCCGGTCGGCCCACCAGTCAACCGCGCCTCGAGTTGATATTTCCCCACGGGCAAGCCGCTGTCGGCCGTCACGGAACCCGTGTACTGCCCGGCTTCGGTGGCGCTGAGAGAAATCGTATTCGTCGTTCCCTTCGCCTCGCCTTCGACTCCGGTCATGACGACCTCGGCGCGGCGGTCTGCGGTCGCTCGAACCGCCACTGCTGCGCTCTGCCCCGGCTGGATGGTCCACGGGCGAACGTCGATGTACTCGATGCGATCCGGCTCGGCTGGAATCGCCTCGACCTCGGATTCGATCGTTCCGGGGAATTGATCGAGCTTCTTCGACGAAGTACAGCCCGGTATCGAGAAGGACACGACCAACACCACAACCACCATCAAGAAAAAGCGCATGTCAATACTCCGCCCCGGGAACCTGCCCGGCGTTGTCGAACGCATCGCAACTCTCCCTCTGGGAACAGACGCAAACCCGCCCAGGCTCGTGATCTTTTATTTTAGCGGCCGTTCTGTCAATGGCATCCGCCCGAAAGTCACCATTTTTCGCCGATTTATTCGGGAAGGCGCCGCTCTCGGGCCGGATCGCTCGCTCCTGGGCAGCGCGGGACACATATTTCCTGCGTTCGGAGGCAACCTGACCCGTGCTCTTACTCCCACTAGGACATGAGGAAGATTCCGTTCGCCGCGTTCCCTGGATCACGCTCGTGGTCGCGGTGATTTGTGTGGCGGCGCTCGTCGCTTCGACCTACCTCGGCCCGGATCCGACCGCCGGGATCGAAGAATCCTTTTCGAGAATCCAGGCCTATTTTCTCGAACACCCCTATCTTGAACTCGACGAGCGCGTGGAGAAGGTCTTCTTTCGCGGACTCTCGGTCGACGAGAAGCAGGCCCTGCTCGAATCCTGGCGAGCCATGGTACCGGGACCGGAGAGCGCCGAACAGTTCCACCGCGAACAGCTCGAGCTCGACCGCCTCTGTGCGGCGGCGCTCGCGGCTCTTTCCAATCACCCGTACTACGCTTGGGGACTGATCCCCTCGAAGCCATCGCCGACGACCTTCGTCACACACATGTTCATGCACGGGGGTTGGCTGCACCTGATCGGAAACCTCCTCATTTTGTATCTTGCCGGGCCCTTCATCGAAGACAAGTGGGGACGACCGCTCTACGCCGTCTTCTACTTGACGGCCGGTCTGGCCGCTTCGGGGTTTTACGTCTTGGCCAACCTCGAGTCGACGACGCCGATGATCGGGGCTTCGGGCGCGATTGCCGGTGTGATGGGCGCCTTCTTGATTCGTTTCCGAAGCACGCGGATCCATTTCTTTTACATGATCGGTTTCATCATTCGCGGAACCTTCGCCGCACCGGCTTGGCTGATGCTCCCCCTGTGGCTGGCCCAGCAGATCTTCATGGGGTCGATGACGGGAGGCTCCGAGGGCGGAGGCGTCGCTTATTGGGCTCACGTCGGCGGTTTCGTCTTCGGTATGACCTTTGCCACCGCCATGGCTCGTCTGAGAATCGAAGAGCGATTCATCCACCCGACGATCGATGCCAAAGTCAACGTGCAGGTCATCGACAACCCCGCGCTCGACGAGGCGGCGGCCGCAGAGGCCGACGGACGTCCTGCCGACGCCTTCGGAATTCTTGCCGACGCCCTGCGCGCGGACCCACGGAATCGAGACCTCGCCCTCGCCGTCTGGGACGTCGGCCTTCGTCATGGGTGGACGATGCAGGCCGCGCCGGCCATGATCCATGTCATCGGCGATGAAGTGCGCTCATCCGATCTCGACCTCGCTGCCGAGCACTGGGTGGAACTCGCCTCGCAGTGCGCGGATGCGGCGCTCGACACCGTCTCGATGGTGCGCATCAGCCGGCATTTGGTTGAAATGAACCGAAACCAAGACGCTCGCATGACCATCACCCGCGCGCTCGATTCCCGTCAAGACGCCACAGCCAGCATCGAGGTTCGCCTCGCCCAGCTCGCGGATAGAATCGGCGCACCTGAGCTCGCCGCCCGTGCCGCCGAATCCGCGCTCGCGCGCCCCGATCTCCACCCTCAAGAACGCCTCCAGGCTGAAGAACTCTGTTCCAAAGCCGCCGCCCTCCGCGTGCTCTAGTCCGCCGGAGCGCGGCGCGCGATGCTGCTCGGCCGATCCCCCTAGCGGCGAAGGCCGCAAAGCCTCGTTCTGCTCGAGTCGTTGGGGTCCGCGTGCGCGTGCCTGAGCTCAGAAGGCCTTCGCGGCAACGGTAGGGGTCAACCACACCTCGATTTCTTCAGAGGGCGCGGGACGTGCGAAGAGGAAGCCCTGTGCAAAATCGCAGCCGAGATCGCGTAGCCGAGATTCCTGAGCGGGAGTTTCTACACCCTCGGCCACGACCACGAGCGAAAGATTGTGCGCAAGGCTCACCACCGAGCGAATGATCTCGGCGCTGCCTTGGTCCTCCTCCATCTGGCGAACGAAGCAGCGATCGATCTTCAGCGAGTCGATGGGAAGCTTCTGCAGATAGCTGAGAGAGGAGTATCCGGTCCCGAAATCATCGAGCATGATGTGCACGCCCATGCGCTTGAGGCGAGCCAAGATCGATGCGACGAGATCGCAGTTGTCCATCAGCACGCCTTCCGTCACCTCGAAGGCGACGCGACTAGGATCGACGTTCGTTCGACGAAAGACGGCCTCGACTTCGTCGACGAAATCCGCGTGCACGAACTGTCGGCCGGAAATGTTGACGCTGATCGGCGGCAGGCGATCCGCATGGCCCGCTTCGACCCAAAGCGCGATCTGCTCGCAAGTCATCTCGAGCACCTTGCGGCCGAGCATCCTGATCAGATCGGAAAGCTCCGCCACCGGCAAGAAGGCCGCCGGTGAAAGGTGCCCTCTTTCCGGATGGTTCCAGCGCACGAGCGCTTCGAGCCCATGAAGACTTCGGTCATTCATCGAAATGATCGGTTGATAGTGAAGCACGAGTTCGTTGCGCTCGATTCCCCTGTGCAGATCGTTTTCCACCGACAACCGGCTGACGGCCTGCTGGTACATCGCTTGATCGAAAAGCACGATGGCGTTCTCGCCGTTTTTCTTGGCTTGCTTGAGCGCCGTGCCGGCGTCACGCATCACTTCATTGGCTTCTTGATAGTGCGTCGCCCCGAGCGCAACACCGATGCAGGAACTGACGAAAACTTCCTGACCATCGAGATTCACTGCTTCAGAGAAGGTCTCTGAAATGCGTCGCGCCACGCGCAGCGCATCGCTTCCGTCATTGAGGTCTTCGACCAGCAAACCGAACTCGTCGCTGCCGATACGAGCCACGATATCCGCCGGGCGCAGCACATCCACGATTCGGGTTGCAACGGTTCGCAAGAGCAGGTCTCCGGCCGACTGCCCCAGCGATGAGTTGATCAACGCGAAGCGATCGAGATCGACCATGATCACGGCGAAACTGACCCCGGACGCGCGCGAGTACTTCAAGAGAGTATGTGACAGATGCTCTAGGAAAAGACCGCGACTCGGAAGCCCGATGACGGAGTCGTGCAGTTCCGCGCCGGTCGTGCCGTCGTTCTCACCGTACCAAAGCGGCAGTTCCGTCTGCAGAACCATCCACTCGGCGGCATCGCCGGTCCCCGAAGCGCAGACGATTGCCCGAGTGTGGACCCAAACGGTCGATCCATCCGCGAGACACATGCGGTGCCGCACGTCGAATCGGGCTGTGCGCGCGAGCTCCGCGGCACCGAAGACCCTGCGGACATGGTCGAGATCATCCGGGTGTACCCGCGCGATCCAAGCGTCGAAACCGTACGCCGACTCTTCCTCCAAGCCGACGAAGGCACACCATTCCGGGGAAAACGAAGCCTCCCCGGTGATGGCATTCCACACCCACCAAGTTTGACCGTTGAGCAAGCATGCGGCGCGCAACCGATCGACGGCAGACCTCTCCGCACTCGCCGTTTTGCTTTGCTCGCTCAAGATCACTCCAAGCCGAACCGTTCATCGAGACCGTCGCATCCGCTTCAAAAATGCGGCACACGCCCGTCGCCGTCGTTTCGGCCATGGCTGCCGACTCTTGAGTTTTGCCTAGGATAAGACGTGCTCGCGGGCGGGTGATCGCAGGTTGTACGACGAGGCCATCACGGCTCCGTAGGCCCCCGCGTTCTCCAGCACCAGGACATCTCCGACCTTCGTTTCGGGCAATGCCCGGTCGCGCCCGAGCACATCTCCCGTTTCACAGATCGGTCCCACGACATGAGCGTAGCTGTCGGGCCTTGCGGGCCACCGGCTCAGATTGTGAATCGAATGCCACGCACCGTAGAGCGCCGGCCGGATCATGCTGTTCATTCCCGTCGCTACGCCGACGTAGCGAATTCCTCGTTTGGTCCGAACCTGCGTGACCGGAAGCAGTAGGACCCCCGCTTCCGAGACGAGAAAGCGCCCGGGCTCGAGACGGATCTCCACCCCGCCGAGGCGAGCACGCAAAGCATCGAAGGCCGCCTCGAGCGCCTGAAGATTCAACGGGTACTGACCGGGCCTTTCCACCACTCCGAGACCGCCACCGAGATCGAGCCAGCGCAGTTCCGGAAAATGCTCTGCCCGACCCATCAAGAAACGGGCGACTTCCGGCCACATCTCGCTGTCGAAGACCCCGCTTCCGAGATGTGCGTGCAAGCCGACGATGCGTGCCTCGATTTCCCGCGCCCTCGCCGCCACCCGCTCGAGATCCAACACGGGGCAGCCGAACTTCGTCTGCTCTCCGGCGGTTCGGACCTTGGCATGATGGCCCCTTCCTTGCCCCGGGTCGATGCGCAGGCCGATTTCGCGTCCAGAGAATACCTCTGCAAAATCGTCGAGCAGGTGCGCTCCATCGATCACGACTTCCGCCCCGGCATCGAAGGCCTGCCGGTACTCATCGATGGGGCAGAAATTCGGCGTAAAGAGAAGGGGCGCATCGGGCGCTATTCGCCGAGCGAGCATCACCTCGTCGATGGAAACACATTCGAGCCCCATCTTGCCTTCGGCGATCTTGCGCAGAACGGACTCGTGATGGTTGGCCTTGATTGAATA
>JALUUK010000535.1 GCA_027021395.1 Acidobacteriota bacterium | reverse complement strand
ACGGGAGATTCTCACCCCGCACAGCCTTCCCGCCCCTTTCACGCTCGTCGTTCTGATCGCGGTCATCGTGATCAAGGAGGTGCTCTTTCGCGGACTCTCGCACGTGGGCCGCAATGCATCGAGCCTCTCGCTCGAGGCCGATGCTTGGCATCATCGCTCAGACGCCCTGACCTCGGCCGCGGCCTTCATCGGTATCTCGATCGCACTCTTCATGGGGGAAGGCTATGAGTCGGCGGACGACTGGGCGGCGCTGATCGCCTGTGCCGTCATTGCGTTCAACGGCATTCATCTTCTGAAGCGTTCGATTGCAGAAATCATGGATGCTGCTCCGTCGGCGGCGATCGTGGCTAGAATCAAAGAGACCGCGCGCGGAGTCGAAGGCG
The DNA here is from genome assembly GCA_027021395.1 of Acidobacteriota bacterium. Classification (GTDB taxonomy): domain Bacteria; phylum Acidobacteriota; class Polarisedimenticolia; order J045; family J045; genus JALUUK01. The sequence goes on along the minus strand of JALUUK010000535.1, from coordinate 1,509 downwards.
TGCGCGGTATCGAAACATGCCGGGTTCGCAAGAGCGGCATGGGCTACTGGATCGACATTCACGTCGAAGTCGAGGCCTCGATGACGGTGCGCGAAGGACACGAAATCGCGCACGACGTCAAAGACGCGCTCTGCGCCGAACGTTTCCACGTCATCGACTGCAACATTCACATCGAACCCGCATGATCGATTCTCGTTTCTAGCCAAAGGCGGAACACCTCGGATCGTTCCCCTCGCCGACGAACTCTGATCGAGTTCTCCCGCCGCTCTCCTCGAATTCCCGCACGATGAACTCATGATCCGGAACGTTTCGGCTCGCGCTTTTCCACTGCGCAGACTCCTAGGGCCTCGATGCGGCGATAGAGTTTCGCACGAGTCCAACCGAGGCGTCGCGCCGCATCGCTCTTGATCCCGCGTGCGGAAGTGAGAGCTTGGCGAATCATGTCGGCCTCGACGACCTCGGCGTGGTTTTCGAGCCAAGTGAGCTCATGCGGAAGTTGATCGAAATCGATCCGTGCCGAGGTCGCGAGCGCCATCGATCGCCGGATGATGTTGTCGAGTTCGCGCACGTTCCCTTCGAAAGCGTGATGGCTCAGACGTCGCAGGACTTCCGGAGAAAACCCCCTTCCCGGACCGAGTCCCTCGGCGGCCGCTCGACTCATCAGAGTCGCCGCGAGGAAAGGGATGTCTCCCGGACGCCTTCGCAGAGGGGGAATCTCCACCGATATCCCGGCAATGCGATAGTAGAGGTCTTGGCGAAAGACGCGTTCGTCGATCTGCCGACTCAAGCTCTTATGCGTTGCGGTGACGACTCGGACATCGACCTGCTCCGATGCGTTCGCACCAAGACGGCGGATCACTCCTTCTTGCAGCGCTCGCAACAGCTTGACCTGCATGGAGAGAGGAAGATCTCCTATCTCGTCGAGAAAAAGCGTGCCCCGATGAGCTTGCTGAAAGCGCCCCTCCCGCCGAACGGCCCCGGTGAAAGCGCCTCGCTCGACGCCGAACATCTCTGCTTCGAGCAAGCCATCCGGCAGCGCGGCACAGTTTTCGGCGACGAAGCGCCCGGGCCTTCCCGAGGCTTCGTGAATCGCTCCGGCCACCACCTCCTTACCGCTGCCGGTCTCGCCGAGCACCAAGATCGAGATCGATGTCCCCGCAATCTTGCGCAGGCGATCGAGCAGAGGAGAAAGCGATGGAGAAGAGGATTCCAAACGAAGAAAGGGATCCATTCGCGTCGCTTCGGTCATCGCGCTCTCGGACCATGCTTTCACCTTTTCGAGCGGATCGCTGCCCGGCGAGGAGGCGCCGGACGCCTCTGCGGGCACTATCAAGCCTCCGACGAACGGCTGATCGATCGGCGTCAGAGTGACGTCCCGGCCTTCGCAGCGAACGCGCTGCGAGCGACGAGCACACAAGGCGCGAGTGAGATAGGCGCTGATCTTGTGCTCGGGCATGTCGAGCGTATGGCCGGCGATGATGCGCCCGGAACCGACGACGAGCGCTGCAC
>JALUUK010000534.1 GCA_027021395.1 Acidobacteriota bacterium | reverse complement strand
CGAACATCATCTTTGCCGACGCCGACCTCGAGCAGGCGAGCGCGATGAGCGTGCATTCCTCATTCGCGAATCAAGGGCAGATTTGTCTCTGCGGCTCGAGGATCTTCGTCGAAAGTTCGATCTACGACGACTTTCTCGAACGCTTCATCGAGCGGAGTCGCCGGCTGCGCGTCGGAGACCCGTACGAAGCGAGCAGCGATCTAGGGGCCCTGGTTTCTCGGGCTCAGCTCGAGAAGGTGGAAGGCTTCGTGGAGGCGGCTCGCAAGGAGGGTGGTCGCTTCCTCTGTGGCGGCACCCGAACGCGGGAAGTGAACGAACGATGCCGCGATGGATACTTTTTCGAGCCGACGGTCATCGAGGGGCTCGGGCCGAAGTCCTGCGTCAATCAGCAGGAGATTTTCGGACCGGTCGTGACGGTCACGCCCTTCGAAGATGAGGCAAGCGTCGTCGATCTAGCCAACGAGACCGAGTACGGGCTTTCCGCATCCGTCTGGACGAAGGATCTCGATCGGGCCCACCGGATGAGCGAGCGCCTCGAGTGTGGAACCGTTTGGATCAACTGCTGGATGTTGCGCGACCTCCGAGTGCCGTTCGGTGGGATGAAGAGCAGTGGAGTCGGCAGAGAAGGAGGCCTCGAGGCATTGCGCTTCTTTTCCGAGGCCAAGAACGTGTGCATTCGCACGGGATGCGAATGATTCCGCACCCCGCCGCAAGAGCGGGTGAGAACCGGGCCGGTTCGGATCGTTCGTGGATACGAAAAGCAAGGAGGGTGCATTGATGTCACGCGATAGGCAGAGGTCGTTCATATCATCGAGGGCGCCGGAGCCCGTCGGGGCGTTTCCGCATGCCCGACGTGTTGGAGATATGCTCTACCTTTCAGGGATCGGGCCGCGGAAACGCGGAAGCAGCGAGATCCCGGGAGTGACGCTCGACGATCGAGGGGAGATCGTCGCCTATGATATTTCAGTACAGGCGCGCGCGGTCTTCGAAAACGTCCGCCTCGTGCTCGAGGATGCAGGATCGAGTTGGGAGCAAATCGTCGATGTCACGGTGTTCTTGACGAATATGAAACGTGATTTTGCGGACTTCAATCGGCTCTATGCCGAGGCCTTTTCCGGTCGGCAGCCGACGCGTACGACGATCGAGGTGGGAGCATTGCCCACGCCCATAGCCGTGGAGTTGAAGGTCTTGGCCACGATCGACTGATTGGAATCCAAGAGATGAAGCTGAGGGTCTTGACATACAACATTCACCGCGCCATCGGTATCGATCGGCGATTTCGCCCCGAGCGAATCGTCGAGATATTGCGGCATCACGACCCGGACATCGCGCTGCTGCAAGAGGTCGATGATGGAGCACCACGGTCGCGGGAATTGGATCTTGCCTGGGAATTGGCGGAGGCGGCGGGCTTCGCGTATTACGCGGTGGGGCACAATGTCAGCTTGCGAAAAGGGCGATACGGGAATGCGACTTTGAGTCGCTACCCCATTCTTCGAGAGCGGAACATCGACTTGACGGATGGAACAAAAAAGCGACGCGGTTGCCAGCATACGCAGATCGCGCTGCCGAGCGAGAGCGGGAAATCCCATACGCTCGACGTTTTCAACCTGCATCTCGGCTTGTCTTCGCGCGAACGTGAGCGACAGGTCGGACTCTTGGTTCGTTCCAAGGAGTTTCAGCTCGTCGATCGGGAAGCACCCTGTCTCGTCGGCGGAGACTTCAACGATTGGAGAGCGCGGGTTCGGCCGATATTTACGGAAGGGCTCTTTTATCGCTGCGCAACCGATCTCAAGAGCGGCGACCGATCGATACGTACCTATCCCGCCTTCTCGCCGACCGGCGGATTGGACAAGATATTTTTTCGTGGGCCCATCCGCCTAGAGGCCGCTAGAA
>JALUUK010000533.1 GCA_027021395.1 Acidobacteriota bacterium | reverse complement strand
AAGAGCTGCAGGTACTGGCGGCGCTGCTCCGGATGTTCAATCAGCTCGACCACTTCGCTCGCCAGCGACCGGTGCGTCTTGTAGTCGGTCCGAAGCGCCTCCATCAGGGTCGATACGAGCACTTGGCGCGTCATCGTATCGTCCGGTGCCAGCTTGTGGGCGCGGCGCAAATCGGCCAGCGCCTCGGTCTGCTTTCCGTCATGCAGCAACAGTTCGGCTCGATGCAACAGGGCCCAATGGTCGTCGGGGCTCTTCTTGAGCCGCTTTTCCACGAGCTGCCGGAGTGCCTCGACCTGATAGTAGCAACCGAGCTGGTCGGCGTCGTACGAAATAATCTGATCGCGGTAGGCGACCAGGTTTCCGAGCGGGCGATCGGTGGTCGATTCTTGCACTACTTCGCCGGTGCGGATATCGATCTTGAGCAGTTTGTGGTCGGTGGTCGGAAGATAGTAGAAGGCTCCCGAGAGGAATCCGCGCCCCGACGGCCTCGACGTTCCCAACGCCAGGTCGTCTTCCCAGGCCGGCTTGCCGTCCGCCAGACGAATGCCTCGGCAAACGTTCTCGCCGACGACGAAAATCACGCCGTCGTAGACGCCGCCCACAAAGAGCAGTTTTTCTCGCAGGAGCGGCGGCCACTTGCGCTGGCCGGTGAGCAGGTCGAGGCAGTGGAGTTGATTCGAATCGATCGGGGTGAGCACGACGCAGCCGTCGGAGATGACGGCGGTGCCGTCGAGCCAGCGGTCGGCCGCCGACTGCTGTCGGACATGACCGTACCGGCGGACAAACCGGCTGGAATTGTACTGGTAGCCCCATAGGAACGACCGCGTCGCCAAATCGATCGCCACGCAGGCGCCGGCGGCGGTGGGACAGATCAAGACGCCGTCGTCGAACGATGGAACGGCGCCCGCCAAGCGCCGCGTCCGGTCGACATCGATCGTCAACTCGGCCACGTGAGCCACCTGCTGGAACCACTTGAGTTTGCCCGTGGCGGCGTCGAGCACGACCAGGCGGATCTCTCCCTGGATTTCCGCCAATGCGAAGAGGTCGCCCATCAGGGGCAATGGAGGTCCCAGGAAAAAGGCGCCCGCCAACTGCGGTTCGTCGACCCCGGTCGCACCCCCCACGATCCACTTCAGCTTCCCTTCCTCGGCAAGCTGGCAGGCGACGAGCTGGTTGTGTCGGCGCTCATCCGACGCCTGCCCGCGACCACGCGGCATGAAGACGTTTTGCGGGTACACCGACGTTGGCGCCGGTTCGAGCTCATCGAGCAAGTAGACTCGCTCTCCATCACTGGAAAGCTGCCCATAGGGTGCGTCTTCCCATAGACGCTGTGTCAGTTCGTCGCGTTCGGCGTCACTCTTGCCGTACGATTCGAACGACGTCTGATCGGCTTGAAATTCGATCGAGTCCTGGAACCAGGGATAGTCCCAAATCCGCTTCCCCGTTCGGAGATCGACTCCGAGAACCCGCTCGGGGGTGCGCATGAGCACGACGTCGCCGACGACCAACGGCTGAGAGATCGGGATCAATGCCTTGCCGGCCGCAAGGAACTTCTCTCGCTGCGAATCGATGAACTCCATGTGCTTATGCAGCAAGACGGTCCGCACGCGCCACCGGAAATGCATCAGCGGAAAGTCGCCGGCGGCCATCCCGTTTCGTTTCGGGTCGCCGCGAAACAGCACCCACTCCGTCTGGTACAACTCGCCGTCGCGCGTGTCGATTCCCAGGTTCGATCGAAGCCAGGCCACCACTTCTTCCGGCTTGTCGCTCGAAAACCAATTGATCGATTTCCCGCCAAGTTGCAGCGGCGCGTTGCGCCGAGCGGCGCGCAATGTCACAATCGTTGCGACCGCCTGATCGGTCAGCCCTGCTTGCCAATAACTGGTCGTCAGCAG
>JALUUK010000532.1 GCA_027021395.1 Acidobacteriota bacterium | reverse complement strand
GATTTGCGATTTGTAGAGGTGTTGGATCGGCTTGATGTCCACGGCGATGTCGCCGTGCTTGACGATGAAGCCGACGATCCACTCATTGCGGTTGCAGGTGCCGATCACGGCGCGGTTCATCGCTTCTGCATGGTAGTAGAGCTTTGCCGCTCGGGCGCGTTGCTTGAAATTCGTCGCAGCGACGATTTCGAGGAACTCACGGGTTCCTAGGCGTTCGGTGGCGCGTGTTCCGTCGGCAAACTCGACCGTCAAGAGGAAATAATTGAGACGGTCGTTTTCCAAGATCCCCTCGGCAAGATGAATCTTGAATCGATCCTTTTCAGGATCGAAAGCGGGGAAAACTCTTGCGATGGCTTGATTCTGATAGCGGTAACAGCCGAGACCCTCGAGCGCCGGTGTCATGTCCTCGCGAATCATCGTCACTCCGAGCTGGTTGCCGAGTTCCAAGGCCAGCGTCTCGGATTCCGGGCTCGAGTGCTGGTCCGGCATCATCACTCCGAGGACCTTGTCTGCCCCGAGCGCGCGCACGGCGAGACACAAAACGATGGCCGAATCGATTCCGCCGGAAACTCCGACGACGCCGCCGCTTCGACGAAGGTGCTTTCGAACCTGAGTTCGGATCACGTCTTCGAGGCGGCCGACTTCTGCAGCGGCATCGAGCTTGAGTACGTCTGGGGAAATGGGCATCACCGATCTCCTTGGGGCCGTGTTTCCGGGTCCCGATTCGTCGTAGGGTCCTGTCCTAGCGGCGCCGCCTCATCCAAGGCGCCGGAGGCTCTTCTGAGTACTTGTTTCATGATTTTGCCTGATTCGTTCTTGGGCAAGTCCGAAATGGCTTCGATGGACTTCGGCAGCTTGAAGAGCGGGAGTTTTCGCTTGAGAAAATCCGCCAATTCGGCGCATTTGTCCTCTCCGCTTTCGCGGAAGACCACATAGGCTTTGATGGCTTCGCCGAGGATTTCATCGGGAATGCCGATCACGGCGCATTCGTGGACCTCCGTGAATTCCAATATGACGTCTTCGATCTCTTTGGCGGAGATGCGGTGAGCACCGGCCTTGATCATGTCTTTTTTGCGCCCGACGACCCAGAAAAACCCTTCCGCGTCGCGTTTTCCAAGGTCTCCCGTGTGATAGCCGTGCTTGTCCAGGACGGCGGCGGTCTCTTCGGGATCTCCCCAGTACCCCTGCATGATATTCGAGCCGCGGGCGACGATCTCGCCGACCTCATCGACGGCGGCTTCTCGGCCGTCATCACGCAGGATCAGGATTTCGGTGTTGGGAATGGCTTTACCGATGGAGCCGATCTTCTTCGGCAGGTCCTCCGGGGCAAGATACGAAAGTCTCGCCGAAGCTTCCGTGGCGCCGTACATGACGAAGACCTTCCTTCCACGAAGCGTTGCCGCGAGCCGCCGGGTGAGTTCCGGGCTCATCGGGCCGCCGGCTTGCGTCACATAGCGAAGCGCGGGAAGTTCGCGTTGTGCCAGATTGGAACGGTTGAGCAAGATCGCGAAGGTGGAAGGAACTCCGGAAAGTCCCGTGCATTGCTCCTGCTCGAGCGTGTCGAGCGCCGTGTTGGGGAACATGAAACGGTTCTCGATCACGACGGAACCGCCGGCGAGCGCGTGAGTGTTCAACAGCGACTTTCCGTAGACGTAGTAAAAGGGGAGGATCGCAAGCACGCGGTCCGTCCCCGCAAGCTCTAGATACTCGACGATCGATTGCGTGTTACTGACGATATTGCGGTGCGAGAGGACGGCTCCGCGCGGCTTGCCGGTGCTGCCGGAGGTGTAGATGATCGCGGCGATATCGAGGTCGATCAATGGTCGTTCCGAAGTTGAGATCTGCCCTTTCGGCGGGTTCTCGATCGATGATATGCCACGGATATGCGCGGGAAGG
>JALUUK010000531.1 GCA_027021395.1 Acidobacteriota bacterium | reverse complement strand
TTGGTCGTGCTCGACCCCGATCTCTGCGGGGGGCGATGCGCCGAGGAGTTCGGCAATCCGTGCGTTTCCTTTTGTCCGGCCGGGGTATACGAGATGGTGGATTCCGCCGGGGCGAAGAAACTTCAGATCAATGCTTCGAACTGCGTTCACTGCAAGACCTGCGATATCGCCGATCCTTACGGGGTGATCACGTGGCTACCACCGGAAGGTGGGGGAGGGCCGCGATACAAGTCGACCTGAGCACGCGCATGGCATCAGTGGTCTTGCGCGTTCAGCGGGCCGGTTCGGCGACCTCGCGTTTGAAACTCCAGCGTCCGACCATGCGGTTGATGGGATGCGTTCGCGCGAGGAACTTCAGTGCGGGCGGTCGGCGAAATCCCATGCGTTCCCGCATTTCCTGAAGTTCGCGGTGGTCCGGTGCGAGTGCGAGCCCTCGGTGGCAGGCTCTGAGCGCGAGGTCTCGCGAGCCGAATTCGAGTTCGAGGCGCGTGAGGAAAAGAAAGGCCGTCGGTTCCCAAAATGCCAGATCCACGGCCTTGCGGCACAAGGCCAGCCCCTCGACGGGCCGCGAGCCGACATTGGCCAGCAAGAAGCCATACCAGGACGCCACGAGCCCCGCTTCGGGAGGATCGCCGGGGATCTCCTCGATCATCCTCCAAGACGCCTCTGCGAGGGCTAGAGCCTGCTTGGATTGGCCGCTCTGGTGAGCCTTGATTGCGCGCTTGAGTGTGTCGCTCGCCGGATGAGACGCCATGATGTCCTCCCGTCCCCCACCTCAGAATCTAGGCGCGGGAAAAGTCAGAGGCCATGGCTCGATGCGAAAGCCGAACTTCGATTTTGAAATCAGCGGTTCAGCAGAGCTGTATTGCGGGTGATCTGGGCCCGTTCGCGCAGTTTCAGAAGCCTGTTTTCGACGATTTCCTGGACCCGCGGCGCCACGAGCGACTGGCGAATGGACTCCGCCTCAGTGGCGAAGGTCGAAAAATCGGCCTCCTCGCGTGCGTGGACCTTGAAGAGAACCAGGGTGTTCCCGGTGGCGATCGGGCCGACGACCGTGCCGACCTCCGCCGCGAAGGCTGCCGTTTCGACCTCCGGCGCGTAGCCGACCTGGGGGATGGCCTGACCCCGCAGCAGCGGCGGATCGCTGCGCTGCGTTTCGAGTGCGAGTCGCTCGGCGATGGCGGAGATATCGCCGTCTGCGTGCTTCTTCGCGGCGGCGACCGCGGCTTCCGCCTGCTCTTGCGCCTTTTCTCGGCGATAGGCGGCGAGCACCCGCTCACGCACATCTTCGAGCGGCGGCACATAGTCCGGGAGGACCTCGTCGAGCACCAAGACCACGGTCGAGCGAGGCAGCTTGACGGGCGCGCTGACCGCACCGACCTCGAGCGAGAAAAGCTCGCGAATCATGGCCGGAACCGGCCCGAGACCGGCGATCGTTCCGCTGCGCGGCGTCGGGCCGGTCTCGCTGATCGTGTATCCCGCCGCGGTGGCGACCGCACGGAAGGACTCTGCGGACTCCACCTTGTCGCGGAATTCCTGGGCGAGACGATCGCGTTCGCTGGAGAGCTTTTCGAATTTCAACAGGCTTTCGATCTGTGGGCGGACCTCTTCGAGGGGTTGAACCCCCGCCTCGCGGATCTCCATCACCTTGACGACGTGGAATCCCTGGACCGTGCGAACGGGATCGGATACGCCGTTGACTTGCAGGGCGAAGATCGCTTCGCTGAGGTTCGGATCGGTCTGCCCTCGGCGCAGCCAACCCATGTCGCCGCCCGACCCCTTCGCGGCTTCGATCGCGGAATACTCTGAGGCCAAGGTCGCAAAGGGCTCGCCGCTGCGGGCACGTTGTGCCACCTGTTCGGCGAGTTTTTTCGCGTTTTCGACCTTGTCGGCCGGG
>JALUUK010000530.1 GCA_027021395.1 Acidobacteriota bacterium | reverse complement strand
TGTGGTTGCCTGGAGCGTCCGCGCTCGGGAGACGATGGCCACCCGCCGGCTGGGTTGCCGGTGCCGAGAGGGTCGAGGCCGGCGAGGTCGGCGCAGATCGTCCTCGCGCGGACGTCCTTGTGGCTGCACAGCTCCTGGCGCCGCGAGCGCCCGGTTCTCGGTGAACGTCGCTACCTTCGGTTGGGATCATCCGTGATCCGAGGAACTCGTCCTCGCGCTCGAATTGACATCCGTCTCGGATCTTCTTGCAAAAGTTTGACAGGTCGCGAATCGGCGGTGCATATTCTTCGCGTAGCCGCGCGATGGGGGGCGCAATCTCGTTCGTCGGTTCCGCCCCGGTTTTTCGTGATCTGCCCGCCTGGAGTCACAAGCGGGCCGGCCCAAAGCCTTGCGCGGACCCATCCATGGAAAGCAGGAGATGAAGATGAAACGGATGCAGACTGTTTTCGTTGTGATGGCGCTGCTCGCTGCGTTCGTGGCGCTACCGTCTCAGGGTAACGACCGACCGCGCTATTGGGCCGACGTTCCCGAATGGATCCTGACTCCGGACGTCGTCGAGACCGAGCGGCTCGGAACGCTTCGATTCTTCGATGGCATGCCGGACGATGCCACGGTCCAGAAGGTCTACGACAATCTCGACTTCACCCGGGGCGTCGAGACCTTCCTCAACGGGATTCCGGCGGTCGCCATCTATGCGACCAAGAGAGGTTTGGAATCGGCCGGGGTTAAGCCGCACGACATCGGTATCTTCGAAGACCTGATGGACGCGCGTTCGCTGTTTCTGACCGCGAATTCGACGACGGTCTACGTGACGACCATCTTCGACCTCAGCAAGGGGCCTGTTGTACTGGAGGCGCCCGCGGGGGTGCTCGGCCCGATCGACGATGCCTTTTTCCGCTTCGTGACAGACGTCGGCGTGACGGGGCCGGACAAGGGAAAAGGCGGGAAGTATCTCCTGGTGCCTCCGGGTTACAAGGGTAAACTTCCGAAGTCCGGCTACTTCGTGTTTCGCTCGAAGACCTACACGAACTGGCTGCTGATGCGCGCTTTCGTCAAGGACGGCGACCGCGCCGCGACGGTCCGAGCGGTGAAGAAGGCCTTGCGCGTCTATCCGCTCTCGCAGGCCGATAATCCGCCGCGGCAGAAATTCGTGAACCTCTCCGGCAAGCGCTTCAATACGATCCACGCGAACGACTACAAGTTCTACGAAGAGCTGAACGCCGTGATCCAGCTGGAGCCTGCGGATGCGTTCGATCCGGAACTCGTCGGCCTGTTCGCCGCCATCGGCATCAAGAAGGGCAAGCCGTTCCAGCCGGATGCGAGGATGAAGAAGATTCTGGTCGATGCGGCCGCCGTGGCCAATGCGACGTCCCGCGCCATCTTGTTCCGGCCACGGAGCCGGCACGTCTACTTCTACCCCGACCGTCAGTGGTACTCGCCGTTTGCCGGTGGGAGTCATGAGTTCATGAACGACGGCGAACTCATGCTGGACGACCGGATCATGTTCCACTACTACGCGATCGGTATCACGCCGGCGATGGTCAGGCCGAAAGTGGGCACCGGATCGGTCTACGCGCTCGCCGCGCACGATGCAAACGGCAACTACCTCGATGGGAGCAAGACGTACACGGTGACCTTGCCGGGACCGGTCCCGGTGAACAATTTCTGGTCTTTCATGGTCTATGACGGGCAGACGCGCGCGATGCTCGAGACCGATCAGAAGCACGCCGGCCTCGACAGTCTCAGCCCGTCGGTCAAACCGAACCCGGACGGTTCCTACACGATCTGGTTCGGTCCCGAGCCTCCCAAGGGGCACGAGGGCAACTGGGTGCAGACGATGCCCGGCAAGAGTTTCAACGTCCTGCTGAGGCTCTACGGTCCGTTGCAGCCCTGGTTCGA
>JALUUK010000529.1 GCA_027021395.1 Acidobacteriota bacterium | reverse complement strand
GGAGGTGGACCCGCTTTTCGGGATGCGAGCGAATACCGGCGAAAAGGCGGTCGGCGGCGGCATCCGCCGCGTCCCGTGTTCCGCGGTAGCCGAATTTGCGCGGCTCGAAGCCCGCCTCGCGAAATCTCCGACACAAGAGCCCCGCCCCACTGATCCAGAGCCCGTGCACCAATACGACCACCTCCCCCGTCGTTCGATTCTCTTCCATCGTTCCGCATGCTCCTCGCCCGGCCGCCGTGCGCTCCACGCCGTCTTCGCCGACGACGACCGGGGATCGCCCCGAATTTCGATCCTCGCAGAGATTTTCGGCCGGGCTGCTTGACAAGATACCGCGCCGATCCCAGAAGGGGGCAGGTCGGCGGAGCACCTCGCGGGAGGCGCCCCTTCAAGAAGTCGTAATTCAAGATATTCCAACATTTTGTACTGCAGGAGACCAGAGAAATGAAGCTCAAGCCACTGTACGACCGGGTCGTGATTCGCCGCGTCGAGTCCGACGAAACCACCAAGGGCGGCATCATCATTCCGGACACCGCCAAGGAAAAGCCGATGGAAGGCAAGGTCATCGCCGTTGGGTCGGGCAAGCGCGATGATTCCGGCACGCTGCACCCCCTTGAAGTCAAGAAGGGCGATCGCGTGCTGATCGGCAAGTACTCCGGGACCGAAGTCAAGATCGAGGGAGACGATTTCGTGATCGTCCGCGAGGATGAGATCCTCGGCGTCGTCAGCTGAGTCCAGCGCAGAACAGTTCGTCCCCCCACACTCGGGACACAGGAGAATTCATCCCCCACACTCGAGATACAGGAGAATTCATCCCCAACACTCGAGACACAGGAGAAACAGAGAAAATGGCTTCCAAGAATGTGACTTACAGTGAAGACTGCCGACAGGCATTGCTTCGCGGTGTGAACCAACTGGCCAACGCGGTCAAGGTGACCCTCGGCCCACGCGGCCGCAATGTCGTGATCGAGAAGAAATTCGGCTCCCCTCTCTCCACCAAGGATGGTGTGACGGTCGCCAAAGAACTGGAATTCGATGATTCCCTCGAAAACATCGGCTGCCAGATGGTCCGCGAGGTCGCCAGCAAGACCTCCGATGTCGCCGGTGACGGGACCACCACAGCCACCGTTCTCGCCCAGGCGATCTTCCGCGAGGGCGTGAAGGCGGTGACCGCCGGCGCCAATCCGATGGAACTCAAGCGCGGAATCGAAACCGCCGTCGAAACCGTCGTGGAAGGCCTCGACGAACTCTCCAGCGACGTCGAAGGCAACAAGGCGATCTCGCAAGTCGGTACGATCTCAGCCAACAACGACGAAGCCATCGGCAAGATCATCGCCGAAGCCATGAAGAAAGTCGGCAAAGACGGCGTGATCACGGTGGAAGAGGCCAAGTCGCTCGATACCTCGCTCGAGGTCGTCGAGGGAATGCAGTTCGACCGCGGTTACCTCTCCCCCTACTTCGCCACCGACACCGACCGCATGGAATGCGCGCTCGACAATCCGTACATCCTGATCCACGAGAAGAAGATCTCCGCCATGAAGGATCTACTTCCCGTGCTCGAGCAGGTCGCTCGTTCGAGCCGTCCGCTGTTGATCATAGCCGAGGATATCGAAGGTGAAGCTCTCGCCACATTGGTCGTCAACAAGCTGCGCGGCACGCTGCAGGCCTGCGCCGTCAAGGCGCCCGGCTTCGGCGATCGTCGCAAGGCGATGCTGCAGGATATCGCGGTACTGACCGGCGGAAACATGATCTCCGAAGATCTCGGCATCAAGCTCGAGAGCATCCAAGTCGGCGATCTCGGCCAAGCCAAGAAGGTCGTGATCGACAAGGACAACACCACGATCGTCGAGGGCAAAGGAAAAGCCGCCGATATCCAAGGACGTGTCGCTTCCATCCGCGCCCA
>JALUUK010000528.1 GCA_027021395.1 Acidobacteriota bacterium | reverse complement strand
GATGCGTTTCGGCAGAGCTGCGAGTTCATCGCTTCCTTCGAGGCAGGGCGATCGATTCTCCGATTCGCAGGCGGCCTCTCGGGATCGACGCCAGGTTTCGTACGCTGCGGGGTCTACGACATTCCATCCGATGTAGGAGTATCTCCAGCCGGAGCGACGAATCAAGCGCAGCCCGTGCTCGCGCTCGATGCGGGCGGCATCGCTTGGAGCGATACGGGTGATCATGTCGAGATCCCCCGACAGCAGCTGTGTGATCCTCGCGGTGGCATCGGGAACGACGCGCATCACGATTCGTTCGAGGTGCGGTTTTCCTCGGGAGGCGTAGTACTTCTCGTTTCTTTCGAGAACCCATTCTTGACCGCGGGCGACCGTTGCCACGCGGAAAGGACCGGCGGCGGGCATCTCCTTTTCCCAGTCGGTCGTGCGCCATTGCTTGCGAGGAAAATTCTCGATGGAACGCGGGAGCAAGTGCAGATCGTTGGCATCCATGAACATTCCGGGATAGACGGAATCGTAGTGGTAGACGACGGTGGACGGATCGCGGCACTCGACCGAAGTGATATGTCGCTTCGCCGATGCGCCCCACCAACCGAGATCGGGATCGATCTGCGCGGCATGAGTAAAGACGGCATCTGCGCACTCGAAAGGCGTTCCATCGCTCCATTGAGCTTCGTGAAGTTGGACGACGAGATCCTTGCCCTCGTTTTCGAAGTGCCAGCTCACCGCGAATTCAGCTTCGTATCCGCCTTTGCGGCCTTCCTCGGGAACGACTTCAGCGGCCAAACGCGGCAAGATGCGATTGGCAAGCACGAGCGATTCCACGCGCCGCGCGAGATAGACGTTGGCTGTTTCCGGTTCGGCAGCGAGGCCGACGACGAGCGTTCCACCGTCGACGGTCTCTTCATCGGCACCATGCTTCGCATCCGGGCGATTCGAGCAGGCCGTACATAATGCAACAGCCGTGAAGAGGCCGAAAAAGGTTCTACTCTTGATCCCATCCATTCCCGCCATCATCGAGATCCTCCACGATCCTGATCTTGGGCCATCCCGGACTCTTCATCAACAGTTCAGGATAGAGATAACCTCTCGAGCAAAGTTCGTCACTCCTTCACCGGAAGAACGATGGAAAAACGCGCACCTCTTCCGAAGCGCCCTTCCACTTCGATGCGCCCTCCCTGTGCTTCGACGGCCTGACGTGCGATCGGCAGTCCGAGGCCGGAGCCGGTCTCACGTGTGGTGACATCGGGTTCGAAGAGCATCGCAAGCCGATCATCCTCGATTCCCGGGCCGTTGTCTTCGACCGCAATGCGCACGACGGATTCCGGTTCCGCCTCGTACCGGCATGAAACGGTGATCGTTCCCGAGCCTTGCAAGACCGTGACGGCATTGTCGACGAGGTTCGTGACGGCCCGGCGCAGCAGTCGAGGGTCGGCTTCAATGGCCGGGAGATCTGCGGAGATCTCGCGGTGGAAAGTGATTCCGTCAGGGGGGGCGAGTTCATGAGGGGCCAACCACCGTTCGATCTGTTCAGCAAGGTCGAGGGGTTCGGGATGCGCGACTAGGATCCGTGCGTAGTCGGAAAACTCCCGCGACGTTTCGCGCAAGACTCGCACCTGATCCGAGATCGACGCGAGGCAGCGTTCGAGCAGCACGGGCAGGTCGGGGTCGTTCTGCTTCGAAAGACGGCGCAGATGCTCGACGATCAGGGAGATCGGTGTCAGAGGGTTCTTGATCTCGTGCGCGATGCGGCGGGCCATTTCCGCCCAGGCGCTCAATCTCTCTGAGCGCACGGCGTCGGTGAGATCTTCGATGACGACGACCCGCGCCGCTTCTCCCTCCCAAAGGCCGGGCAAAGCGAAGGCGGCGATGCGGTATCTCTCGCTGCGGTCGCCTCCCGGTCGA
>JALUUK010000527.1 GCA_027021395.1 Acidobacteriota bacterium | reverse complement strand
AAGCCGAGTTCGGCCTTCTTGACCCTCAGCATCGGCCCCTCGTCCTCTGCTCACCCGGAGCCATCAATGCGCTCGCTTGTTTTCATCGGCATCGGCCGGACGCGACAAGACCCAGCCCTTCGGCGGCGACTCCAGTGCCAAAGGCAGAACCTCGTCCATATGCTCAACGAGATGAACCCGCATTTCTTCCAAGACATCCGCCGGAACTTCCGCGAGATCTTGCTCGTTCTCCCTCGGCAGGATCACATGCGTGATACCGCAACGGTGAGCCGCGAGAACTTTCTCTTTGACGCCCCCCACGGGCAAAACGGCCCCTCGCAATGTGATCTCCCCCGTCATGGCGACGTCGGCACGAGCCGGCGTTCCGGTCAGCAATGAAACGATCGCCGCGGCGATGGCCGAGCCCGCCGAGGGGCCGTCTTTGGGTATTGCGCCCTCCGGAACATGAACGTGCAGGTCGTGGCTTTCATGCCATGGTTCTTCCAACCCCATCGCCGACGCACGAGATCGCACATAGGTCCAAGCCGCCTGAGCCGATTCCTGCATGACATCGCCGATCTTACCCGTGACGATAAATTTCCCTCGGCCGGGAACCGCTGCGACCTCGGGAAGAAGAATCGCGCCGCCGACGGCCGTCCACGCGAGTCCGGTCGCGACACCCACCTCGTTTCGATCTCTCGCTTCGAGCGCGCGATATCGCGGCACACCAAGAAGCGCTTCGATCTCTGCGGCATCGACGACGTTTCCGCTCCACCCCTCTTCGACGAGCTTTCTTGCGATCTTCCGGCAGACCTTGGCCAGTTCCCGTTCGAGGCTCCTCACACCGGCCTCACGCGTGTAGCGTTCGATCACGACCTTCAGTGCGGCCGGCGTGATCTCGACCTTTCGCCGCGCGAGACCATGCGCCCCGAGCATTCGAGGAACCAAGAAACGTTCGCCGATGGCGAGCTTTTCGGAAAGCGTGTACCCCGCGATTCGAATGATCTCCATCCTGTCGCGCAGGGGCCCTGGGATGGTATGGGTCACGTTGGCGGTCGCAATGAAAAAAACATCCGAGAGGTCGAAGCCGGTGTCGAGGTAGTGATCCAAGAATTCGTGATTCTGCTCCGGGTCGAGAACCTCCAGCAGGGCCGACGATGGATCCCCGCGAAAATCCGTCGACATCTTGTCGATTTCGTCGAGAAGAAACACGGGATTCTTGGACCCGGCCTTCTTGAGCATCTGGATCACACGGCCGGGAAGCGCGCCGACATAAGTCCGTCGATGCCCTCTGACTTCGGCCTCGTCGCGTACGCCGCCGAGGGAAACCCGTGCAAAGCGCCGTCCCGTGGCTCGGGCGATGGATTGCGCCAAGGAGGTCTTGCCCACTCCGGGCGGCCCGACGAAGCAGAGGATCGCCTTCTGCGGTTGCCCGGGCGCTAGGCGCCGCACGGCGAGGAACTCCAGGATGCGCTCTTTGACTTCATCCAAGCCGAAGTGATCTTCATCGAGCACTGCACGCGCGCGCACGATATCGCGTTTTTCACGCGTCTTCTTGGACCAAGGAAGATCGATCAACCAGTCGAGATACGTTCTGCAAACCGTGGCTTCGGCGGACATCGGCGGCATGGCCTGCAATCGTCTCACTTCGGCGTCGGCCTTTTCGCGAACTTCGGCCGGCAATTTCAGGGCTGCGATCTTCGCCCGATAGCTCGTGCCGGGATCCGCTGTACCGTCCTGCCCCAACTCCTGTTGAATGGCTTTGATCTTCTCTTGC
The DNA here is from genome assembly GCA_027021395.1 of Acidobacteriota bacterium. Classification (GTDB taxonomy): domain Bacteria; phylum Acidobacteriota; class Polarisedimenticolia; order J045; family J045; genus JALUUK01. The sequence continues at coordinate 147 of JALUUK010000527.1, read as the reverse complement.
AGGAAATACTCTTTCTGTGATTTCTCCAGGTTCCCCCGTACGCGATCACTGATCTTCCGGTCGAGATCGAGCTTCTCGTTCTCGCCGACGATCAACTGCTCGAGCCGAAGGAGCCGTTCTCCGAGCATCAAGCGCTCGAGAAGATCC
>JALUUK010000526.1 GCA_027021395.1 Acidobacteriota bacterium | reverse complement strand
ATCGCACGACACGGCGGACTTGCTCGTGCGTCACCTCCACGTTCCTGCATCGCGAATTTCGGTGATCGCTCCCCCGGTTGGAATCCCGGTGACGGATGGTGCACCTTCCCCCGCCCGTCCCCCCTCTTCCGAGCCCTACCTCCTTCACTGCGGTGGTTTCGATCCGCTCAAGGGCGTGGCCGATCGACTGATCCCGGCATTCGCCAAGATCGCCGAGCGAACGCGGGATCTGCATCTCGTGCTCGTCGGCGGATCCGGCGCGGGATGCGATCGCGCAAGGGCCTGCGCGCGCGATCTCGGCATCGATTCTCGTGTCGTGTTTCCCGGATATCTCGACGCCGAAGCTTACCGATCGGCGATCGAAAACGCGCGAGTCGTCGTCGTGGCTTCGAGCGAGGAAGGTTTCGGAATCCCGGTCGTCGAAGCTCTCGCCGCGGGGATCCCCCTTGCGCTCGGACCGGCCGCGGCGCCTCGCGAAACGGCGGGAACGCTGGCATCTTGCGCGGACGACGACTCACCGGAAGCGATGGCACGAGCGATCGAAGACGCGCTCGCTCGAGGCGGCAGGCATTCGAGCGAAGCGGCCGCGCGTCGAGCGAGGGCAGGCGACTTCGCGCCCTCGGTCGTGGCGCGGCAGATCTGGCAGATCTACGAGCACGAAATGGCGGGACCTTCGGCATGAGAATCGGCGTCGATGGCCGTGTGCTCGTGCATCGCCCCACCGGCGTCGCACGCTATCTGAAAGGGATCCTCGATCATCGTGAGCCCCCCGCGGAGGGCGAGGAAGAGGTGCGCATCTTCGTCGACCGCAAACCCGATGAAGCCGTGCAGCACACGTTGGAGGTCGCGCCCTGGCCGTTTCCCGGCGGCGACCCTCTTTGGCGTCAACTGGCGCTTCCAAAGGCTCTGACGCGCAGCAAGGTGGATGTCTTGTATTGTCCCTTCTACTCGATTCCGCTGCGCGCACGAGTGCCTGCGGTCGTGACGATCCATGACGTTTCTTTCCTGGCGCATCCCGAGTGGTTTCGCCGACGGTCGCGCTGGGCCTTCTCGCTTTCGGCGCCCTCCGCCCGACGCGCGAGCAAGATCCTGACCGTCAGCGAATTCTCCGCCCGCGAAATCGTCGCGAGAATGAACGTTCCGGCATCGAAGATCGTGGTGACACCGCTGGGAGTCTCCCCTCGCTTCTTCGCCGCACCGAGCGAATCCGAACGCCGTTCTCTGCGGCAGTGGCTCGGCTGTGAGGGGCCCTACGTCCTTCATTTCGGTGCGGTGCATGCCCGGCGCCACGTCGACCTGTTGGTGGCCGGTTTTGCCCGCCTTCGCCACCGACACCGGGACGCCAAGCTGGTGATCTGCGGTCCCGATCTCGCGCCGGCGCCCGATATCGAAGCGGCGGCCCGCGACCTCGGCGTGACGGACGCGCTGATCCGCAAGACCTGGGTTCCTCATGAGCATGTGGTCGCTTTGCTTCATGAGGCCGGCGTGCTCGCCTACCTTTCGAGCTATGAGGGCTTCGGTTTGCCCGCGCTCGAGGCGCTCGCCGCCGGCGCCCCGGTCGTCGCCCTGCGACGAGCGAGCTTGCCGGAGGTTCTCGGCGACACCTGCATCTGGCTGGATTCGCTCGATGCCGATCGTCTCGGCGAAGCGCTAGGCGAGGCCCTGCGCGACGACGTGGCGGACGACCTCCGAAAACGCGGGCGCCGCCGAGCGCAAACCTTCACATGGCGACGTTCGGCGGAATCGACCTGGCCCATCATCCGCGCGGCGGCCGCGCAAGGCGTATGATCGCGCCAACCGATGCGTCATCTCGTCCACGTTCTCCCGGCACCCGCTCGTGCGCTCCTCCAAGAAGGTGGCGCGGATTTTCTCGCGGTCGCCGTCTCTCCCTGGCACGCCGTCGGG
>JALUUK010000525.1 GCA_027021395.1 Acidobacteriota bacterium | reverse complement strand
TCAATCGAATCATCGAGCGGCTCGGCTATGTGCGCACCACCGGAAAGATCTCAGTTCTCGGGAAGAATATCTACGGGGAGGAGGTCGAGATTGCGCAGTTGAGGCGCAAGATCGCCATGGTCTTTCAACGGCCCAATCCCTTGCCGCTCTCGATCCGCAAGAATGTGCTTTTCGGGGTCAATCTGCATCGGGACGGGGCGGAAAAGGCCTCTCGGGCCGAGGAAGACGAAATCGCCGAGGGCGCCCTGCGCAAAGTCATGCTTTGGGATCAGGTCAAGGATCGGCTAGATCGCCCGGCCACGAGCCTCTCCCTCGAAGAACAGCAAAAGCTTTGCATCGCACGCCTGATTCCCATGAAGCCCGATATTCTACTGATGGACGAACCTTGCTCGGCGCTCGATCCGCGCGGAACCGAAGCCGTCGAAGAATTGCTTTGGGGCCTTCGGGGTGAGTTTACGATTCTCATCGTTACGCACAACATGGCTCAGGCCCGGCGCACCAGCGATGAGTGCATCTTCATGCTGCTCGGCAAGGTCGTAGAGCACACGGCGACCGACGTGATGTTCGTCACCCCGCAAAACGAAGAAACGGCGGACTACATCGAGGGCCGCTACGGCTGATTCCGTAACTACGGAATTCCGAGAATCAGGTTCCCCGCTTCGGCGGCCGACTCGCTACCGGGAAACTCGTCGACGACCTTTTGAAGCGTAGCCACGGCCTGCTCCTTCCGATCGAGTTCGAGATAGGCCTTTCCGAGTTCGAACAGCGTTTCCTCGCGATGTCGGCTGTTGGGATAGTCTTCGAGAATCTTCTCGAATCGAAGCACGGCTCCTTCATATTTCTTCTGCTTGACGTAGAACCGGCCGACCAAGAACTCGTGCTCGGCGAGTTTCTCTCCCGCCCGCAGAACCATCGACAAGGCCGCCCGATTCCACGTGCTTCCAGGCTCGGTCTCCGCCGCGAGCTGCTGAAAATAGATGATGGCTCGAATGGTGAACTCTTGATCATTCCACGGCGATTCCGATTGCCGAAAGAGGCACTGCCCGATCTGAAAACGCGCATAGTCGGCCTTCTCGTGCAAAGGATAAAACGCAAGAAACTGCTCGTAGCGGCTTTGCGCCTCGATCGTATCGACCGTTCCGCGCTGATAGAAGTACGCATCGGCGAGCGCTAGCTTGACGTCCGGATCGAGTTCCGGCGTCACCGGAGTGATCAACCCGATCTCGCCGAGCCGCTCGATCGCCGGAAGGAACTTGCGGTTGGCGATGTTTCGCTGGGCCTCTTCGAAAAGAACGAAATTGTCCGATTCGATCACTTTGGTCGACGCGCAACCCGCGGCAACCAGACTCGCCGCCAACAAGACGGCAGCCTGCGCGACATACGCACGACGAAAACTTTCAACTCGCGAAATCATCCATTTCTCTCCAATGCATCCGATCACTCGGTCAATGCGCGAAGGCTCGCTGCAAGATCCGTCGGCATGCGGCGTGGACGCCCGTCTCGCCCCACGGAAGCATGGACCGTATACCCTTCCGCGAGAAGCTCCCCGCCGGCGGCGTTCATGATGCGGTATGAGAACCGTAAGCGCACCCTGGAAACCTCGGCCACCCGGGATCGGATTTCGATCGTCTCGTCATACCCCACCGATGCCTTGTATTCGGCATGGATTTCGATCACGGGAAACATCACACCTTGCCGGTCTTCCACCTCGCGATAAGTCAAACCCGCTTCCCGCATCAGCTCCGTACGCCCGAGTTCGAACCAGATGAGGTAGTTCACGTGGTGGGCCACCCCCATCCGATCGGTTTCCGGATAGCGCACCCGCACCTTCATGGCATTCTCTTGCACGATGAATACCTGCCTAGGATCGGTCGGTCGGAGCCGCAGACGATCGCAGAGCATCGATCGCGGCCACCGGATCATCCTGTCCGAAGACGGAGTTTCCGGCAACGAAAACGGCGGCGCCCGCGTGCGCCAAAGCGGCGATATTCTCCGGTCCGACGCCGCCGTCGATTTCGATCACGGTCTCTAACCCCGAGTCGATGATCTTGCGCTGCAATCGACGAGTCTTTTCAATCGTGCTCTCGATGAATTTCTGACCGCCGAAGCCCGGGTTGACCGACATGAGCACGACATGGTGCAATAGCGGCAAGACTTCGTCGAGAACCTCGATCGGTGTTCCCGGATTGATCGCGACGCCCGCTTTCGCGCCCGTTTCCGCAATTCCACTGACGGTGCGGTGCAGATGAGCGCATCCTTCCGCATGCACACTGATCCAATCCGCCCCCGCCTCCCGATAGACCTTGAACCACCTCTCGGCGTCCTCGATCATCAGATGACAGTCGAGCGGCATACGGGTCGTCGCCTTCAAGGCCTTGATCACCGGCGGACCGATGGTCAAGTTCGGCACGAAGTGGCCATCCATCACATCGACGTGCAGCATGTCGGCGCAGCCTTCGACCAAAGCGACCGCATCCGCGAGACGCACGAAATCCGCTGAAAGTATCGATGGGGCGATCCGTATCATCTGCTCGTTCCTTCCTCGCCGACGGCCACGAGACCGAGATCGAGAATCACACGTTCATCGGCCGAGACACGATAGCCGGGTTGCGGCACCTGCCGGAGTACGCGGGCGAGCGGCGACTCCACCGCTCCACGGGTGCGTATGCGTCGAATTCCGGCCGATTCGAGCGAACGCCGCGCAGCCGCAGCCTGCCGGCCGATGAGCGAAGGCATGACGTAGTCCGGGCGCCGTCGGCCTCGACTGACCAATAGGCTGACGGAGTCTCCGGGATAGCCCACCGTGCCCGCCGCTGGATTCTGGGCGACGACCCGCCCCTCGGGCACGCGCGCGTCATAGATTTCCGAGGTCAGTCGGACTCGGAGCTTGAAGGCGTTCAAGCTCAACTTGGCGGTGCGCAGAGTCAAACCGGCTAGGTCCGGAACGGCGACACGTTCGGGGCCGAGACTGACCACGAGCCGCACCACGCGGCCGGGCTTGGTTCTCGCCCCGGCTGCCGGCGTGTGGTCGATCACATCGCCTTCCGGTTGCCGCGCATCGAACCGCCGAGCCGCGACCTCCGAAGGAAGTCCGAGGCGTTTCAAGCGGGCGGCGGCGACCTCAGCGTCGAGCCCCGAAAGATCGGGAATTCCCACCTCCGGAACCCGAACCGCCGATCGCAGCGTCCACCACGCCGCCCCGCTGAAAAACAGACCGAGGCTGGCCAACAGCAACGCGGCCGGCAACAGACGTCGGACGAGGACCCGTCGAAGACGAGCCCAGCGGCGACCTTTCCCTTGCACCGGGGCGTTCTTGGACTTGGAGCCTGTCGTCTCGTCGTTCATCTCCGGGCATCATACCCTGCGAAAGCGTGCAGCCACGAAGCCATCCATTCCCTCTTCGCCGGGCAAGGTCTCGAGCAGCGGGACATCGGCGCTCGAGACGAGATCGTGAGCCTCGAGCGGTAGGAATTTGCGAGGATCTTCGATGATGAAACCCGGGTGCCGCGCGAGAAACGCGCTCACCTGCGTTCTCCCCTCCTCCACCTCGATGCTGCAAACGGAATAGACCAAGGCGCCCCCCGGGCGCACCCATCGAGCGGCCGCGTCCAACATGCGCTCTTGCTCGCGACGGCAGTGATCGATCTGCTCGATGGTCAAGCGATGGCGTATTTCGGGGCGGCGTCGCATCGTCCCGGTGCCGCTGCACGGCGCGTCGAGGAGCACGACCCCTGCCGTCGCCTCGCGACCACAGGAAGCGGTCGCGTCAGCGACCAGGGTCTCCGTCTCGCGAAGCGCCGAACTCGCGCACGCCTCGGCCAAGCGGTGAAAACGCTCGGCCATGCGCAGTGTTCGTGCGGGGTTCTTCTCGGCGGCGAGCACGGGCTTCGACCACAGCATGGCGGCTAGAGCGGCTTTCCCTCCCGGCGCAGCGGCTAGATCGACGATCGGGCCTTCCACTTCCGGGCGAGTGAGGTAGGCGACGAGCGCCGATGCGGCATCCATCATCAGCCACGGCCCTTCCCTCTCGCCCTGCGGAGCCGATCGCCTCCCCGCACGCTCGATCTCGAGAGCCAAAGGATGAAAGTGGGAGATGCGCACCTCCGCACCACGCTCGACCAAGGTGTTGAGCACTTCGCTGCGATCGGGACCATCCGGCCGGACGATGATGGTGCTCGGCGCCGGTTCGAGACAGGCCCGAACGATCGAGCGCGCTTTGTCCAAGCCGAAGCGGCATTCCCAACGGCGCCGAATCCATGCGGGAATCGTCTGCATCGCATCGAGCCGAGGAGCGCCCCCGAGCAGCGCCTTCCTCAAGACTGCGTTCACCAGGGAGCATGCTCGACCCGCACCGGCGACCTTGAGCGCTTCGACGGTCGAAGACACGGCGATCGCTGCGGGACGATCCATGCGGGCCGCTTGCAGAAGGCCCATCCGCAAGGCTGCACGAACGAGCGGATCGAGGTTGCGAAACCCGCCGTGCACATGCGGCTCGACGACACGATCGAGCGCGCCCTGCCAACGCAGCGTCTCGAGCACGAGGTGGTGCAGGAAACGCCGATCATCGGCGGCAGGCAAACGGGCTTGGACCGAAGCCAAGAGACGATGAGACCAAGCTCCCTCTTCGACGCGGGCTAGGATCCCGAGCGCCTCGCGGCGAGGGTGCCCGCGACGCGCTTTCAATGCCCAAGGCTCCCGTTTCTGAGGATCTCGCCGATGGAGAGAAAGCCGCCCGAGCAGGCCGCGGCGGCGGTCATCGGACGTCTTCCGGCCGGCTGCACCCGCTTGACGGTCAAGACGCTGTGCCGGCCGCAGGCCACGAGCACGGCGTCGCCTTCGCGTGATAGAACCTCACCCGGCACTCCCCGGTTTGCGCAGGGGCCGTCGCTTGAAGCCTTCGCCACCTGCACCTCGAGCAAACGCACGCTGCCGCAGGCCGCCTCGAAAACGACTCGCGGCCACGGGTCGAGCGCGCGCCACTGCCGGCAGATCGATTCCGCCGAGCGATCCCAAGCCACCAACCCATCTTCCCGCGTCAATTTCGGGGCGAGGGTGGCCTCCTCATCGTTCTGGCGCCGCGGCGTGATCGATCCGGCTTCCACTCCATCTAGGGTTCGCACGATCAGAGCGGCGCCGAGATCGGCGAGACGCGGACCGAGCGTCACGCTGCGGACCTGGTCGTCGAGCGGGCACTCCTCCTGCAGGAGAATCGCACCCGTGTCGAGGCCGCGATCCATCTGCATCGTGCTCACGCCACTGCGACGATCTCCGCAGAGCACGGCGTAGTGCACGGGACTCGCCCCCCGATGCCGCGGAAGCAATGAAAAATGCAAGTTGATCGCGCCGTAGCGCGGCGCATCGAGAAGTCGACCGGGTAGGATCTTCCCGTAGGCGACGACGACGAGCGCGTCGGGCTCTCCGCCGAGAATCTCTTCTCGGCGCGCCGCTCCGCGCAGGGTCTCCGGCTGAAAAACCGGCCCCACCTCGCATTCTCGAGCAGCCTGCTTGATCGCAGTGGCCTGCTTCACCCGCGATCTGCCGACTGCCTTGTCGGGCGCCGTGACGACACCCACGATTTCGTGATGAGAACGAACGATGGAACGGAGGCTCGGCACCGCCCATTCCGGCGTGCCGAAAAATACGATCTTCATGCCCTTTGCTGCGATTCTTCCCAATCGGGCCACTCACCCTGTCGCCGGAGCCGTTCGATCTTCTTGAGTGCGAACTTACGTTTGAGAGGGGACATGCGGTCGTGAAAGACGATACCGTTGACGTGGTCGACTTCGTGGCAAATCACGCGAGCGAGAAAACCCTCCGCTTCCGCTTCGACGACCTTCCATTCGAGGTCCATGGCGCGGTAGCGAATGGTCAACGGGCGCTCGATGAATTCGACGAGACCGGGAAAGGAAAGGCATCCCTCCTCACCGTTTTCGTGGCCACCGACTTCGAGAATCTCGGGGTTGATCAAGACGAGGCTTTGGCCTTCCTCCTCGCCGGCGCTCAGATCGACGACGATGACTCGCCGATCATCACCGATCTGATTGGCGGCGAGCCCCACACCCGGAGCGGCGTGCATCGTCTCGATCATGTCCGCCACGAGTTGCCGCAGATCGTCATCGACACCCTCGACGCTCTTGCAGGGCGTCGTCAGGATCGGGGAGGGGTAAACGACGATCGGGCGAACGGGCACGGCTTCGGCCTTTCCAGGAAATTCCGGCACCTTGCAGGGTGCCTCACTTCGACGCTAGCACTCGCACCGACTCCGAGCAAGTCGCGCCCCCCTCCGAGGACGAGCGTCCCCTGCTGAGGACGGGCGCTTTCGGCCCCACGGCCGCCCCGAAACCTTGGGCCGATCGAAGGATGGAGGGCTATCCACTTTGCTTTCATCGCCTTGAGCTGTTTTGATCGTTCGGTGATCGCGCCCGCCCGGGCCCTTGCACCCCGGGAACACCGTCGGCACGATTGTTGCTTCTCGTACTACTTGCTGAAAAGCCGCCACAGCAGGGACATTCTTCATCGCACTTCGCTTGCGATACGAGGCGAGACACCCATGACGATGCAGACGAAAGCCTACCGCCACAAAAAGAGACCGGCCCGAAGCCGGACGAGCTACTGGCTCGCGATCCTCGCAGCGTCGGCGGCGGTGCTGCCGGTCTTCGCTACCGACGAGGCCGATCTGTCGGCATTCGCTGCCGACGAGGCCGAGCTGGAGAATGTCTTTCCCTTCGCGCGGGTTCGCTACGAAGAAAACGGCTTGAACGTCATTCGCGAAGCCGGATACTCCGAAACGCTCGAGTTCAACGAAGCCATCTATGCCGGAGATCGCATCGAGTCCGAAGGTCGACAACGAGGCGAGGTGCAACTTCCCGATGGGTCCTTGCTCCGCGTGGATTTCGACACGACGGTGGACGTCTTCGCGCTCGCCTCGGAGCGGGCTTCGGCGGAGAACACATCGGTACTCGGCTTGAGCGAGGGAAGCTTGCAAGTAGACCTTCCCTTCGCGGCCGAAGGCGAGGCCATGCGCATCGATACGCCCGCGGCCTCGGTCTACCCTCTCAGCGCAAGCATCTTTCGCGTCGATATCGAAGCCGGCCGAACGGTTCGCGTCTCGGTGCGCCGCGGAAGGGTCGAGGTTTCCGGCGAGCGGGGTTCGGTGATCGTGGAAACCGGCGAGCGCACACGCGTGCGCCTCGATCACGCGCCGCGCCGCCCTTATGCCTTCAACCTGATGGTGCGCGATCCTTTCGCCGCATGGGTATCTCAACGCGACGACGTCTACTCCTTGCGCGGCGCGCCCGGCGAAGAATACGCTGCGCTTCCGGATGAAATCCGACCCTACTACGAAGAACTCTCGTCCTACGGTACCTGGATCTATCTCGACGCGTACGACGAGTGGGCATGGCGGCCGCAAGTCGCATCCGATTGGCGTCCTTATGTGCGAGGTCATTGGGCTGAAGGACCCTTTGGTCCGGTATGGATCGGCACTGAGCCTTGGGGCTGGTCGACATATCGCTACGGCCGCTGGGACTATTCTGGAATCCACGGCTATGTTTGGATTCCCGGTAGCGTCTTTTCGACCGCGCACGTGAGTTGGTACTACGGCGCCTCTTACGTCGGCTGGGTTCCTTTGGGGTACTGGGATTCTCCGCTTTATTTCTCCGTCGGTTTCGGCTGGGGCAATCCCTACTTCGATCATTCGCCCTGGAGTTTCGTATCCTACGACCACTTCTACTACGGTGACTATGGGCACAACTATATCTTCAACTCTCACCATGCCGATTTTCGTCACCTGCGTCGCGACCTCGGACACGGCATCGTATCTCGTCATTCGGTGATTCCGCGCTCTGTAGCACATGCAGGAGACCGAGCCGCTTCGACCGGACGCGGCCACAGCGTACGCGGAAGCGCGGCCCGCGTGCGAAGTACTCGCCCTCTCGATCGCGAGGCCACGCTGGACCGCGCACGCCGCTTGGCCCAAAGCGATGCCTCGCATGTTCGCACCGCATCGAACGTGGGAAGCCGCACCGCTTCCGCGCGAAACGTCGCGGGACGACACGCCTTCAAGGACGCCGAGCGACGCGCAACGCAAAACCGCACGGCGGTGACGCGAGTTCCGGCGGGAAGCACGCGGCGAACCGGCTCGGCATCGCGATCGCACGCCACCGGACCGGGCGCCGCCCCGGCCGACGAAGGTGCCGTCGTTCGCCGAAATCCCGCGGCAGCCGACGCGGTACGAAGGGGAGACGCCCGCCGCACCGGCTCCCGACGCCACGCGGGGCAAGGAACACCGCTCGTGCGCATCCGGCCTCGAGAACGCACGCAAGACGATCCGGGCGATCGAGGAGGCGGTGCCGGCGCGCGCGCTCCGCAACAACCCGGCACCAAGGTAGAGCGTGGCGCGTATCCGCGCCGCCCCGATGCGGGCAGCGATGCCCGAACGCGGCGCGCCCCGAAGAGAGGCTCCGTCAACGAGGACGGTGCGAGAACACGAACACCCTCGACTCGGCTGCGTTCCAACCATGACGACCGGGTTCGAAAGTACTTCGACCGCGTGCGAGAGGGCACCCGAGCAGGAAGGGAAACCCCCGCAAAGAGCCGAAAACGGGATGAGACGACGGCGAAAGCACGAGATCGCGGGCATTCCGCACCGTCAAAGGCGAAGGCAGCCGCTTCTCGCTCGCGATCGAGCAGAAAGTCCGAGGCGTCTGGGTCTCACTCGAGGAGCCGAGGCGGCGGGTCCAAGGCGTCTGGGTCTCACTCGAGGAGCCGAGGCGGCGGGTCCAAGGCGTCCGGATCTCATTCGAGGAGCCGAGGCG
>JALUUK010000524.1 GCA_027021395.1 Acidobacteriota bacterium | reverse complement strand
CGGCAAGGTCGCCGGAGCGCTCGGCCTCGGCCTAGGAGCGACCTACATTGCGAGGGCGCCGGAGGATTGGCCGCTTTCCCGCCGTGACGACACCGGACATCGAAGCCGACCCGTTACGACCGAAATGACGATTCCCGATTTTTCCGTAGAACGACCCGCCGGTGGCGCCGATCTGGGCATCGGTTGGGCGGATACTGCAGAAGAAAGCATGAGGAAGGCCCTAGATGCCGTCGGCGGCTTGACGAACTTCGTTCAACCCGGCGACATCGTTTTGGTCAAGCCCAACGTCGCTTTTGATCGTTCTCCCAATCTCGGCGCAACCTCCAATCCGGAGACGCTCGAGTTGCTGATTCGAATGCTGCTCGTCGATTGTCGCGCGCAAGAGGTGCGCGTCGCCGACAACCCCATCGAATCGCCCGCAGACTGCTTTGCCAAGAGCGGCATTCGGCTAGCCGCTGAGCGCGCCGGAGGAAGAGTCTATCTTCCGGACTCCAATGCCTTCCGTGAACTCAGCACGCCCGGAGCCACGCTGATCGAAACTTGGCCGGTCTTCCATCGGCCATTGACCAATGTCGACAAGGTGATCGGCATCGCACCGGTCAAGGACCACAACCTCTGCGAAGCCTCGATGGGCATCAAGAACTGGTACGGCCTGCTCGGGGGGCGCCGTAACCAATTCCACCAAGACATACATGAGATCGTCTCCGACTTGGCGCTGATGATGAAACCCACGCTGACGATTCTCGACGGACGCCACATTCTGATGAAGAACGGCCCGACGGGAGGCGATCCATCGAACGTCAAGCCGGGACGAGCCGTGCTCGCTTCGGTGGACCCGGTCGCCCTAGATGCTTGGGCCTACCAATTCATACTGGAACGCGGCAAGGACTATCCTCGTTATCTCGAACTCGCTGAAGCCAAGGGTTGCGGGCGACGCGACTACAGCGGACGGGTGAAGGAAATCACGTGACTCGGCTCGAGCATCTGCCGCGATTTTCTCCGCGACGCCTGCTGCGATTGACGAATGTGCGCATCGCATCCCAGGCTTTCTTTTTCGCGTTCTTCCTGCTGGCGGTTTGGGCCACCTGGACCTCCCGGCTTGGCGGATATCCGGTTTCCATGTTCCTCGAGATGGATCCGTTGGTGGCCATCTCGACCGCTCTGGCAACCGGCTACGTCTATCGCTTTCTTGGCTGGGCCCTGGTCATCATTGCCTTGACGTTCCTTTTCGGGAGGGTTTTCTGCAATTGGATCTGCCCCTACGGCACTTTGCATCAATTCGTCGGATGGCTGTTCAATGTGCGCAAACCATCAGACCGATGGGAGTCCAATCGCTACAAGAAGATCTACTTTCTCAAGTATGGAATTCTCACGGCCTTCCTGTTGATGGCTGCCATGGGATCGCTGCAAATCGGCTTGCTCGACCCCATCTGCCTGATGTACCGAACCTTTGCGACCGCTGTCGCTCCCGCGAGCGACATGGTCGTGGACAAGGCCTCGGAAGGGCTCGCCGTGGGAGGGTTCTACCTCGACTCGCTGAAGTTCGCCCCCGGCGCGGCGAGGCGGGTCTTCGTCGGCTCCTTTTGGATCGGAGTCATGCTCTTTGTCCTCGTGGGGATGAACGTCATCATGCCGCGCTTCTTCTGCCGGGTGCTCTGTCCGCTAGGAGCACTGCTCGGCGTCTTGTCGCGAGGAGCGATTTTTCGCATCAATCGCGACGTGCAGAAGTGCACCGATTGCAACATGTGCTTGAGTCGTTGCGAGGGAGCTGCGGATCCTCAAGGTCAATTGCGTTTGAGCGAATGCTTTTCGTGCATGAATTGCATCGATGACTGCCCGGAAGACGCTCTTTCATTCACCATGGTCAACCTCGATACCAAACAAGTGGTGCCGGCCCCCGACATAGGAAAG
>JALUUK010000523.1 GCA_027021395.1 Acidobacteriota bacterium | reverse complement strand
TCTGCCCTTCCGGCATACGGAACCCAAGCGATAAACCTTGTCGTCAATCCATCCGATCGATCTTGTAAAAAACCATCGTGCCCGGCCGATCTAGAGCGACCCGATCACGATATTGACTGCCCTTTGTAAACTCGGCTGCTCGCGCCACCTCGACGAAGCTGCCGTTTTCCCGACTTCGCATGATGCTGGTCGTCTGCACCAAATGGGCCTCGGCATCATCGGCGAAGCGAATCTGGACGAAACCACCCTCGGCCAAGGAGACATCGACATCGACATGCGCCGCCTCGGCCACCTGCGAGCCGTGGGCACCGGGATCGAGATTCCCCGTCGTCAGGACGCCTACCGCGACGAGAATCGTGAGGGCTACCGTACAAGCAAGAGCCAGAGATCGGCCCCAGTCGGAACCACTCAGATATTTGATCCAAGTGATCTCGGCCTTGGCGTTCCCGACTTGTTTCGATGCCGAAACAGGCGTAGGGCACTCCGCCTCGAGAGCCGCTCTCACCCGATGGCGGAGACGCATGACGGCGAGATCATCGCCGGTCCCCTCCGCCATCCGACGAAATCGCGTCGAGAGATTCTCCCAGCCGGCGGGACCGTTTTGCTCTTCCGCCAAGCGGGGAGACTGGGCTGCTCGGGGAGACCGGGCTCGGGAATGTCCTGGTGGATGTTTTTCGCTTCCGGCCATCGTTCTGCCTTCCTTCCACTGGTACTACCCGGGGCAGGCACCGACCGTTCACGAATTGGAGGATTTTTTCTGGGTTTTCTTGGGGGGCGTGGGGGATGAACCGCCGCCGAAATCCGCCAGATGTTCGGGACGATTCGCGATGAACCACGCCTGAACCTTCGTTCGGCTCGTACTCGAAAGCCTCCGAACGGTCACGGAAGAAATCCCCAACGCCTCGGCGATGATCGAGGTTTCGATTTCCTGCACGTCGCGCAGCAGAAAAACCTCTCTCTCGCGAAGAGTAAGCCCTTTTATCGCCTCATTTAGAGCGTCCCTCACTTCTCCGCCGTCAAACTCTCGCCCCGGATCCGGCGAGGCGCTCGCTTCCTCGCGCGCAGGATCGAGCTCTTCTTCGCTGCGGGCAGGATTCCGCGAAACGTAAGACCGGGCAGCATTGATCGTGACCCGCACGAGCCACGCCTCGAGCGGGCGTTCGGGGTCGATCCGGTCGAGCGCGCGGTAGAGACGCAGAAAAGCCTCCTGTGCCACATCTTCGGCATCCTGCTGTTGCCTGGTGACGGTGCGCGCCATGCTGAGGACCAAGCGGCCATGGCGGGCGACCAATCGATCGAAAGCCTCGATGTCGCCCGTTTGCGCGCGCCGGATGAGATCGCTTTCCAGGAGAACCTCCTTCACGGTGCCCAGGGTCGAAGCAAGCCCCATCCGAGAACCCGCCGCCCCCTCATCCTCATGCCGACGCTACTCAACCCATGATCTCATTATACGGTGTCGCTCCCGAGAGGGACCCCGATGAACGATCCTAGGGGCAACCTGACTCACGAAGCACTAACGTTCCCAGGATTCGATTCGCCGCCTCAGATTCGGCGGATGCGGGGACAGGATGCTCGATGGACAAACATGGCTCCTTCTGCGCGGCTTCGGTCTACTCTTGGGCGGAGCCCTCTTCTGGCTGATCTACTTCGACCTGAAGGACCGCCTGCAGCCCGAACCGAGACGGCTTCTTTTCTACGCCTTTCTTCTAGGAGCCCTCTCGACCTATCTTGCGAAAATCCTCTACCGCCTCGTCGACGAGGCTGGTTTCCCTTTCAGGCCGAGCGCCGGGACAGCCGAAATCGTCGCCTATTGTTTCTTCGTAGTTGGTCCGCTCGAGGAATTCGCAAAATTTTTCGTGGCGCGGACGATCATTTTTCGCTGGAAACAATTCGACGAAGCGATCGACGGCT
>JALUUK010000522.1 GCA_027021395.1 Acidobacteriota bacterium | reverse complement strand
ACACGCGAACGACGAGGAACTCGCGCGCCACCTGCGAGAACACGTAGGCCCTCAGGCCGAGGAGGCGATCATGCCCACCGCCGAACAACTAGTGCAAGAGGGATTCGAACGAGGCCGAACCAAAGGAGCGCGTGCGGTCCTGCTCAAGCAGCTTCAATTGCGCTTCGGGCAAGTTCCGGAAACTTGCCGGGCTGCCATCGAATCCGCCGACCAGGCTCAGCTCGACATGTGGATCGAGCGCATCCTCACTGCAGCGTCCCTCGACGACATCTGCTGATCCCGCCCTTCCCGCCGGCACCGAATTCGTGCAAACCGACCCGGACGGCGATACGTAAACGGCTAAGAAAAGTCCAATGTAGGAAGGCGGCAGAGAGAAACGACCGCGGCTGCGTCGGCCTCTACGAGTTTGCACTTTGTCTCTGCGTCGGCCCTGATCTCGCACGCGGGACGGTGCGTCCGACCATTCCTTTTGTCTCGCCGGAGTACCGGTAAGACTCGTCGAGAAGACGAGCGAGCGATGGCGAGCGATCCGCACGACAAGCTCTTCAAGAAGATCTTCTCCGATCCGGTGAATGCTGCGGGGGAGATCCGGTCGATGCTTCCCCAGGATCTGTGCGCGAAGATCGACTTCTCTTCGCTGACACTGAAATCGGGATCTTACGTCGATCGGGATCTCTCCGGACGGCATTCCGATCTTCTCTTCGCGGTGAAGTTGGCACGACGCGAAGCGATGATTTACTTGCTCTTCGAGCACCAAAGCCACCCGGACCGCTTCATGCCGCTGAGGATGCTGGCCTATCTGGTGCGCATCCTCGAGCGCTGGCGCGCGGAGCATCCCGAGGCCAAGACCTTGCCGGTCGTGATCCCGCTGGTGCTCTACAACGGCAAGCGCCGCTGGAAGCACTCGACGGAACTGTCGGATCTCTTCGACGCGGAGTCGGCAAGGGCCGTGAGCCGATCGGGTTTGTTGCCGGCATCGAGATTCGCACTGGACGATCTTTGCCGGTTTTCCAGCAAAGAGCTTTCGGAACGCGACATCAACTCCCTCGCGAGGTTGGCGATTCTCTCGATGCGAAACGTTCAGCTTCATGCGGATACCGAGTCCTTGATCATCGCCATCGCGGACGCCATCCGTGCGGTGAGCGCTCGAGCCGACGCGAGGGATTCCCTCGCCACCTTCCTGGTGTATATTCTTTCCGTTCACAAACACGCGAACGACGAGGAACTCGCGCGCCACCTGCGAGAACACGTAGGCCCTCAGGCCGAGGAGGCGATCATGCCCACCGCCGAACAACTAGTACAAGAGGGATTCGAACGAGGCCGAACCAAGGGCCGGGACGAAGGTCGACGCGAGGGCCGAAACGAAGGCCTGCGCGAGGGCCGGGACGAGGGCCGGACCGAAGGAGCGCGGGCGGTCCTGCTCAAGCTGCTTCGCCTACGCTTCGGGCAAGTTCCGGAAACTTGCCGGGCTGCCATCGAGTCCGCAGACCAGGCTCAGCTCGACACGTGGACCGAGCGCGTCCTTACCGCAGCCTCCCTCGACGACATCTGCTGATCCCTCCCTTCCCGCCGGCACCGAATTCGTGCCAACCGATCCGGACGGCGACACATAAAACGGCTAAGAAAAGTCCAATGTAGGAGGCTGCAGCGGGAGGAACGATCGCGGCTGATCTCGCCTCTTCGAATTCGAACTCCTTGTCGAAAGGCATTTCCACGCTCCTTAACGCTGCTAGGCGCACCAACCCGCCGTAGCTGCATGCGCCTTTTGTCTTCGCGCCGGCCCTGGTCTCGCACGCGGGACGGTGCGTCCGACCATTCCTTTTGTCTCGCCGGAGTACCGGTAAGACTCGTCGAGAAGACGAGCGAGCGATGGCGAGCGATCCGCACGACAAGCTCTTCAAGAAGATCTTCT
>JALUUK010000521.1 GCA_027021395.1 Acidobacteriota bacterium | reverse complement strand
AGCCGACGCATTTGAAGACGCGCGGCAAGTCCCGTTACGGTTCGCGCCTGCGACTTCAAAACGCCCGAAAATTGCTCGAGGAGACCAACCAACGCTTGAACGAGTGGGTGGCGGATTTCGGTGCGCCGGATCACGTCTTCTACAATGCACCGGTGCGCATGTGGCCGGAACTCTTCGAGGCGAAGATCCCACCTCCGTTCGAAAAGGACGGGAGCACGATCAAGATCCCCTGGGATCTCGCCGTTCCTACCACCGATCTCCTGCTGCGCACATACCGCCGCATGAGCTTCGGCAGGGTGCTCCGCAGAGAGCCTTAGCGCCGAGCGAAGCCGCGGCGCTGCAGCAGGGGGGCGATTTCGGGATCGCGGCCGCGGAATTCGCGGTAGAGATCCATTCCGGGGCGGCTTCCGCCGCGGCTGAGAAGCACGCGAAACTTTTCGGCCGTCTCCCGGTCGAAGAGGCCAGCTTGCTTGAAGGCCTCGAATGCATCGGCGTCGAGCACTTCCGCCCAAAGATAGCCGTAGTACCCCGAAGCGTAGCCGCCGGCGAAGATGTGCGCGAAATAGGTGCTGCGATAGCGCGGGATGATCTCGTCGATCATTCCGATCTTCTTCATCGTCGCGGTCTCGTATTCCGACGGATCGAGGCTCTTAGGCTCGGTCAGAGTGTGCCAGGCCATATCCAGATAGCAGGCAGCCATGTACTCGACCGTGCTGAAACCCTGATTGAAAGTGGCGCCGGCTTGAATCTTTTCGACCAGGGCATCGGGAATGACCTCGCCGCTTTCGTAGTGCCGCGCATAGAGCTTGAGGACCTCGGGTTCGCTCATCCAGTTTTCCATGACTTGCGAGGGGAACTCGACGTAGTCTCGCGGAACGCTCGTGCCCGACATGGACTCGTAGACGACATCCGACAAGAGTCCGTGCAGCGCATGACCGAATTCGTGGAAAAGAGTCTGCGCTTCGGAAAAGCTCAACAGAGAAGGGGACGACTCCGTCGGAGCGGGAAAGTTGAAGTTGGTGGTCACGATCGGTGTGACGACCCCGTCGAGCTTCGATTGCGAGCGAATGCTGTTCATCCAGGCGCCGCCGCGCTTGCTCTCTCTCGCAAAGAAATCGAGGTAGACGATGCCGACATGACGGCCGTCGGCCTCCTTGACTTCGAAGGCTTGCTGATCTTCGTGCCAAACGGGAAGGTCCTCGCGCTCTTCGAAGGTCAGGCCGAAGAGCCGCTTGGCGACTTCGAAGACGCCGTCGCGGACGGCATGAACCTCGAAGTAGGGGCGAGTCTCCTCTTCATCGAAGTCGAATTCGGCTTTGCGTACCTTCTCTGCGTAGTAGCGCCAGTCCCACGCCTCGAGCTTGCCGGGAACGCCGTCGTCATGCATCCATTCGGTCAGTTTGACTCGCTCTCGCTCCGCGGCCTTCTTTGCAGGCTTCCAGACTTGATCGAGCAGCGCATAGACCCTCGACGCGCTTTCGGCCATGTTGTCGGCTAGCACGTAGTCGGCGTGCGAAGAGTAGCCCAGCAAGCTCGCCCGCTCGGCCCGGAGATCGGCCATGCGCGAGAGAATCGTCTTGTTGTCGGTCGGATTGCCGCGATCGCCGCGCGCGGCATAACCCTCAAAGAGCGCGCGCCGCATTTCGCGATTCGGGGAATACTGCAAGAAGGGATTGATGCTCGGTCGCTGCAGCGTGAAGGCCCATCGGCCCTCTTTCCCGCGTTTCTTGGCTTCGTCTGCAGCCATGGCGACCAAGCTCGC
Source organism: Acidobacteriota bacterium (assembly GCA_027021395.1). Lineage (GTDB taxonomy): Bacteria > Acidobacteriota > Polarisedimenticolia > J045 > J045 > JALUUK01. Next base: position 158 of record JALUUK010000521.1, on the reverse strand, counting down.
CGGGAGATCGCCGAGATCTTCCCGGCGTTCTACGATCAGCACGAAATCGTTGGTTTCGGCGAGCAAGTTCTGGCTGAATTCCTGGGAAAGCGCTGCGAGTTCCTCGTTGATCTCGCGAAGGCGCGTCTTGTCCTTCTCTTCGAGCCCGACACCGCTGC
>JALUUK010000520.1 GCA_027021395.1 Acidobacteriota bacterium | reverse complement strand
TGCCGGCGCAGCGAGTAGGTGATCTTCTTTGCCGAGGACGCGGAGCATTGAGGCGGCCTTGGCATGCAACGCATCGCTCTAGTGCGCAGAGGAGGGAGCAGGGGTCAAATGCCGCCGGTCTTACCGAGCGGGATGGGAGTACCGGAGGGGACGGGTTCGACGAGAATGATTTCGCGGTTTCGCGGGAGGTCGCGGAAGACCTGGGTCATCCCGCTGCGGGGCCAACGGACTCTCACTTCGAAAATTCTTCCCGGTCTGCGTGCAGACGCTCCGGCAGCCTCCGCCAAACCGAAGTGTACGACCCGCTCGCTTTGCCCGAGAAAATGACTGACGCTTCCCACGAATTTCACCTGCGGGATCGAAGCCGAACCGGCTCGATCTGCGATGACGGTGATTCGAGTACCTAAAGCATCCCGGTTTCCGTGGCGGCCGATCGCGCGAATGCGAAGCCAATCCCCAGCATCAGAGGTCGTGTTCCGATAGAGAATCGGGTATCCGCGATTGTTGACGATAAAAAGATCGAGATCGCCGTCGCGATCGTAGTCGAAGACGAGCAACCCCTTTCCGGACGCTCTGTTTCGAAGACCTGCCTGAAAGGATATCTCGGCCATCGATGACGATCCGCCGTCGTTGCGCCACAGACGCAGTGGATCGTCGTAGAAGGGTCGTTCCATGTGCGTTCCGGGAAAGTCGATGCCGTTTGTCATCACGAGGTCTTGATCGCCATCGTTGTCCATATCGAAAAACGCCGCACCCCAGCCCCAATATCCTTCGCGCACGGCGAATCTGTCGGTTGCATCCTCGAATCGACGAGCCCCGAGATAGCGAAACAGCCGATTGCCGCTGCTTCCCCAGTTGCATCCCCCATTGCTGCAGATCTCATCTTCGTCGTGAACGGACGTGACGAACCAATCCATCGAACCGTCGCCGTCGATATCCGCCAACGTCGACCCCATTCCGTTCTCATCCGTCCCAACACCGGCCTCGGCGGTTCCGTCGCGAAACGTTCCGTCTCCGTTGTTCCAAAATAATCGCGACGTGCCGAAATCGGAGGCAACGAACAACTCGGGCCAAGAATCTCCATCGATATCCAAGAAGGCCGAGGCGAAGCTCCATACCCCACCCGATGCAAGGTCATCGAGCGAAACCCCCGCCGACTCTGTTCGATCTTCGAAATATCCCGGCGCGTCAGCTCCGCGGTTGCGCAAGAGTCGCGCATGACTCGGGTTTCTTGCAGAGGCTGCGCCGATGCGCCATTCGCTCGTGTGGATATCGACCCAGCCATCGAGATCGTAGTCGCCGAAGGCGACGGACATCCCCCCGTAGATACCACCCTGCTCGAGGGCGGCACCACGTTGGATGGCCTGCTCCGTAAATCGTCCATGTCCGTCGTTGATGAAAAGATAGAATCGATTGCCCCCGTAGGTCGTGACGTAAAGATCCAGGTCGCCGTCGTTGTCTAGATCGGCCCACCCCGCGCCGTTGGTTTTCCTCACGGAATCAAGTCCGGCGACGGCCGTCACGTCCTCGAAGGTGCCGTCACCACGGTTTCTGTAGAGGGTTGGATCCCCCATCAAAGAAGTGACGAAGAGATCCACCCACCCATCCCCATCAAAATCCCCCGCCGCCGCCCCCCCGGTCATGGATTCGGGCTGACAGCGATGGCGCGGCAAGCAATCACTCGGCTCGCGAGATGCGCGATGCGCTTTCCGCAAACCGGCCTCTGCCGTCGCATCTTCGAAGCGGACGACGGGAGCTTCCGCCGCATGGCCTTCCGAGATCGACGACAAGATCACCGAAGCGACGATCCCGGCCCAAAGCCATTTCACTTTTTCTAGGATCTTCTTTTCTCGGAAAGACATGCCCCTCGGATACCGCGGAATCCTCGACTGCGCAAGTCGCGAAGCCATCCCCCGGTGCTG
>JALUUK010000519.1 GCA_027021395.1 Acidobacteriota bacterium | reverse complement strand
GCAGAGTTTTCGGCCCCGGTCGCGCTTACGACCGGGGTCTTTTCGTCTCCACCGACAAAACGACTCTACATCAAGACGACAAAACTCCGCGCGCCTCCGGCGCGGATGATGCCGCCTGCACCGAGACCGCTCGGCAAATGTTCAGATTTCTACGGTTTCGGATGAGCGGCGACAACAGGAGGGAAGGAATCAGTGTCCTGGAGTTTTCCTCGCTGAATCGCCGCGTCGATCGCCTCGAAGTCAAGGATCTCGTCCTGCGAAAGCGAAACCCGGCCAACCGACACCACACGATCATCGCTCTCGCCGCAAACGGTAACCGCATCTTCGCCAAGGTCTATCCCGAACATCGCGAGGTGCTCGCCGTCCGTTTCAAGGATAGTGACGATCGGCGAGATGGCCGACATCGTCGGCACCATCGATCGCCTCGATATCTGCCTCGAGAAACCGCTTTGCGACCTGCGAGCTATTCGCCGGCACGAGGTGGACAATGGGCGAAGAATGATTCCAGCCCGGCGGAATCACGGAAGTGATCAAATTCCTCGATGATGCAAGGGTCGGACCACAGATCGGATGGCCTGTGCACTCCGACGATCTCGAGAAGCGCGTTTCTTGCCTCTTCTAGGTCACCGAGGACGGAGTAGGCACGTGCAACCTCCAGCCACTCCGATGTTGCTGCTCCTTCGTTGCTCTCGTTCCACAAAGCCAGAGTGGCTCTCGCGTCCTCTCCTTCTCCTCGGAGGGCCTGTACGCTCGCAAGTTTACGCAGCTGGACCGCATAGCTTGCCGGAGCCGTCGTCTTGTACTGAGAAAAAAACCGAACGCGATTTCGTGCGTTGATCACAGCCTGTTCTCGATAGCTCGCTGCCAATGCTGCATTCCCGCTTCGTTTCGCGAGTTGCCATGATGCCACTAGCCACCGAGTTGACCTCCCCCAGCGAGACTCAATTTTCGAAAGTTGCGCTTGTATTTTCTCCGGCAAATCTGCCCGAACAGAAAGATCCAGCAGTTCGAGATTCAAGTTCATCTGCTCTACCGACGTGTCCCTCGATCCATCGTAAGCCTGCAGGGCGGCCGCGGCGTCACCAAATCTCCCGAGTCCCGACATTGACCAAGCCGTTGCGCCGACCGATTCTCTATCGGTGCAGGGCCGAGCGGATTCAGAAAGCACCTCGAGACCTCGTCCATAGGCGCCTCGGCGGTTCAACCACATCGCGTAGCGACGCTTGCCTTCACACCCCGTCCTGCTCGCTGCGGTCGCGTAGATCTTGCCTGCGCGGTCAGAATATCCGAGTTCCTCGAAATAGCCTCCGAGGCTGACTTCAACCGCTTGATGGTCCTCCGGTTCCGTAAGACCCGGCAACGCGTGCTCGAGAAGTTCCACGGCATCCTTGCGTCGCTGCTGACTCCATAGCTTTCCCGCGCCGGCCCTCGCTTGTCGAGACCGCCAATGACTTCGCAGCGCTGCTTCGCCCTCCCGGCTCCACCGGTTCTTGGCTCGGCGGATATCCTCGCGACAGTCCTTGCAGAAGTTGCGCGGCAGCCAGATCCCCAGAATACCGGAAAGACTCCAATACGCAGCCGTCCGCCAGTTCAGTGTGTTCATGACGCATTCCGCGTTCGTACAGTGTCCCGCCTCATCCTGAGCGTGGGCCCTGTTTTCTACGAGCCCGAGGACGTGTCCGATTTCATGCACCAACACGTTCCTTTCAATTCTCGAATCGGTCAACCAGAGGAATCCCTGTCGCTTGATACTCTCGGAGAAGAGGACGGCCCCCGTCAGGAGACGGTGCACACCATCTCGTTCGATGGCCCAGGATCTCAGGTATCCCAGGTACGCCGGCGCAGTGCGTTCGTAGGGGAGATACAAGACGTAAATCGTGGTCTTGCCGGTCCCTTCGTCCGGAATGTTTCCGATATACTTCG
>JALUUK010000518.1 GCA_027021395.1 Acidobacteriota bacterium | reverse complement strand
TCAGTTCGCTCCGATCGATCCTCACCTCGTACGACCATTGATCGATAGCGCCGTCAAGCGGAGAGGAGGTATCTTCCGGCGTAAGGACCAGCGTTACGTCATGAGGACCACCCTTGGAGTCGTAGACGGTGATTCCGGTGGAAAACGGCGTGTCTCCTTCATTCTCCGCGGTGAGAGGATCGTCGGGTGTTGCGCCTGCATTGAGGTTCATTTCCGGTCGGAAATACGATGTCGGACGGGGAGAGGCCGTCATACCCGCAGGAATCTGAATATCCCCATACGTCCCGGAAGAGACAATCCTTCCATTGGCATCCTTGTCCTGGTACCCTTGCAGCCGATAACCGTTGGGGTCAACGAGAAAACCTTCGGCATCAAAAGAGAAATTGCCCGCTCTCGAGTACACCGCACCTCCGCTCCGGTCGTTCAACACAAAGAGCCCTCGTCCTTGGATGGCGAGATCGGTCACGACATCTGTCGGCTGCAAGGCTCCCTGGCTGAACAACTGCTGCACACCAGATAGTTGAGCGCCTAGCCCGACCTGCATCGGTGTGCCCGCTCGATTGACGCCGATTCCCCCACCACCGGCTGAGAAGAGCTCAGCGAAATTCGCGCGACCCACTTTAAAACCGACCGTGTTGACATTGGCAAGATTGTTACCAATGACGTTGAGGGCGGCCGCGTTGGTTTTCAATCCGGTCAGACCTGCATAGAACGCACTAAATGGCATGGTTTCTCCTCGCTCCTTTCGTGGCGGTACTTCGCCGACCACCTTTTGTCATTGAGTTGGTTCAGATGAAGATTCGTTCTTGCCATGGGAGGAATTTGCCTCGGTCTCGGGTCGCCTGATTTCCGCGATCTGAGAAAATGCAATGACACGATCCCCGGAAACCAAGAACAACCCATCTTCCGCCACGCGAAGTCCCTCGACCGGCATGGCGACGATGGATCGAACGCTCATGCTTTCACCTTTGGAATCCTTCGCATAGATTCGGTACCGATACTCTCCCGGCGGCAGTTCCTTTCCATCATTGTCGCGACCGTCCCACTCGAAGCGCTGCCTACCGGGTGCGAGGTCATTGATCTCCACTCGCCGGACGAGCGCGTTGCCTTCGTCATAGACTTCGACGGTCAAACTCGACGGCTGCTCGAAAAGATCAAACATCACCGACTCCGCGCCATTTCGACGAAGCTGCAATGAACCGTTCGTATCCGCCAGCACCTCTCGACCGACCAACTCGAGCGCTTGGCCGTTGAGAAGTTGGTCTTGGGCCACGATCATCCGGTCCATACGTTTGTTCAGGTCGATGAGCTGTTCGAGACTGGAATAGGTCGCGAGTTGGGCAATGAATTCCGTGTCCTGCTTGGGTTCCAACGGATCTTGATTCTCGAGCTGCGCAACGAGCAGGCGCATGAACTCGTCGCGCCCGAGCTCGCTCGACGGATCTGCGTAGGGACTCGGCTCCGATTGCAGACGGTAGTTCTCAGGGCTGATTGAGCTGATATTCGATGACTGCATTTCTCCTTCTCCCGACGACTTTTTCTAGGTCGTCACATCGAGGATGCGATTTCCCTCGATCGCTGCACTACCCACCGATCCCGGCAATAGCGATTCATCCACGCTTCCCGACACGAAGCCCTGTCCACTCTCGGACCCCGATTCGCCGCTTTGACGGCTTTCGGGGCCGTCGAAACAAGAGCGCTCCTGCGCATTGCCTCGTGAAGAGTCGATGCTGACTTCTACCTTTAGATCTTCTCCGTGCCGCACCAGCGATTCCTGGAGACGCGGAAGATCACGCATGAGAGCGGACGATGCCTCGAGATTCTGAGCAGTGATCTTCACGCGCATCTGAGATCCACGCCTCGAAAAACGGATGACGACAGGCCCCAGATGTGCCGGATCGAGCGCGACTCGAACTGTTTGCGGACGATCGATGAGCGCTAGGCGTTGTGCGACCTGCTCGACTATTGATGAGGCAGGCGCAGATGGCGAGGGACGCGGAATGGCTGCAGCGCGTGCGCTGCCGGCGGTCTCGATCGGCTGTGCGCTTACGCTCTTTTCGCCATCGACGTTGAACGACCTTCCTTCGGTTCGTTTCAGACCCTGGTTTCTTGCGCCGAATGCGGACTCGCCTTGACGAAAACTCTCCGCGAATGTTCCCGAACCCTTGGAAGATAACGTGGCCGGAGAACCCGCCTCGCCTCTCGATGTATCTGCACGAAACGGCTTCGGGTCGGGCTCCGTCTTTCCGTTTTCGGTGGATGTTGGAGAGGTGATCCGTTCTAACAGCTTGCGCTCGCTGCCGGGCACCTTGGGTTCTTGTTTGACTTGAGACCGGAGAGCTTGTTCTGCAGCAAGATCTGCGCCCTGCTGCACCACTCTCGTTGTTGCGGCGATACTGGCGCGCGAAGACGGCGTCTCAACAACCGCCGGACGGTCGGCACTGATCGGTTCGCGACGCCCGTCTGTGGAGGACTCGATTGGCCGCTCCCCGCGTACAGGAAGGCTGAGATCTTGGAGATCTCTACCGCCGCCTCCACTCGCTCGGGCAAGTCCGCGAAGACCGGCGGCATCATCGCTGCGCAGCAAGGCCGACCCGCTGCGTATCGGCGATCTTTCGTGCTGAGTCGAGGCCGTAGCGCCACCCGTCGGAGAGCCGACCGGCGAAGTTCGTACGACCGGTTCTTCGAATCTCTCTTGCGAGCGCCCGGTAGCGGTGGATGGCGCCCCCCCTACCTCCGACTTCGGCTGCCCATTCACGAGAATATTTGCCTGGAGATCGTTTCTGAAGGCCGAAAGCTCCCCGCCACCCTTTGCCTGGGATCCTTGTTGGGGACGTATCGACTCCTCTTTCTTGCCTACCGGATCATTAGGTACGCTTGCACCTGATACCGCGCGTACTCCACCACGCGCCGGTGCAACGATTGTCTCTAGATCCGAGGGCGATACCGTTTGTTCCACCGCACTTCTCGCTGACCTCTCCTTCGATGCAGTCATCGGTTCAGTGGATTGCGAAGACGTCGATAGGACATCATCGCGAGTCATTGCTCCTTCGCCCTCACCGTCTCCGGATAGCCTTGCGCCGACAAGGCTCTTTTCGCGAGCGGAGGTTTCAACAACTCGTGCGATTTCGTAGTCGAATGAGAGAGTCGTCCCCCCACGCCGAGCTCCCGAGAGCGCCACGGGCTTCGGCTCAGCATTGAGGCCGGATCGACGAGAATCCGGTGCGACGGTGACAACCTCGATCACTTGGAGTGCGTGCATATGCCGGGGAGAAAGCAACGAGCATGCCGAGTTTCGATTCGCGAGGAAGTCCAGTTTGATCAACGACTAAGGTCAATGCGGACTCAGATCGGCTGCGGAGCCCGAGCACAAAGCGGAAAGATTTTCCCCCTGCGCGGAAAAGGCTTCCACCTTGCACGCACTCTTCATGGCTCAAGCGCACAGTCATCACGGCCGAAGAGGACGGCGAGGCACCACGGCGTTCCCGCGCGATCAACCTCGCATTTCGGTCGCAGCAAAACGCTCGGGCTCCGTGGACGACCCACGAACCACCGAGGCGAGAATCCGTTGTCGACATCATCCGAACCGGCACTTTTTGCTCGACTGATTCGCGAGCAGCGCGACGACATCCTGGACATGCTGGCAGAGAACGTTGCGTCTTTGATCGGCAAAGACGTGGACATCAAGCCGCTGGAAGCCGATTCCCCGGAAATCGCCCGCATATTCGGACGCAAAGAGTTGTTTGTTTTTCCCCTAGAGAACCATGAGGGAGAACCCTATCCATCCCTCTTGGCCCTGGACTTGACGGCGGCCGTATACAGTGGCGCAGCCTTCAGTATGATGGGTGATGAGCAGATTCGTGAAGTCATGAAGACCAAGGAAGTTCCGGAGATTCTCTTCGACTCCATCGGCGAAGTCGCCAATATCATCTGTGGGGCCGCCGCGAACGCCATTCGTGACATGTCCAACGAACCAAGCGAATTTCGGCGCGGAGCCGACTTTCGCATGGTCAAGGCCAAGGCCTGGCCGGGGTTGCTCGGAGAGACCGACGCAACGATTCCCTGGGAGATCGCTGCCGGGACATTCGGTATCGGCGACGGAAAGATCGGCGCCATTCTTTTCGCTTCGAGCGATTCCCAGACGGGCACCATCAGCCCGGAAGCGATTCAGGAAGTCTGCGCCTCCTCGACAAGTTCAAGCGATCCGGACCAGCGTACGGAGACAAGCGATCATGCCGTTCCCTCCGCCACACCCGAGGCTTCGGACTCCGGCCCCTCGCTTTGCGTCCATGTCCTAGGCGTTCCGACCGATGCGCGGTTGATGGGATTGCGGCAATTGCTGGTGCTTCAGGGAGCCAAACTTTCGCCTCTGCTCGGCAGCATTCCTTCACAAGAAACACCGGATGTCGTTTTCGTCGTGAGCCGCTCAGCCTCGGATTTGGCGCTGCGACTCGAGGCCCTCCGAGATAGCGGCAGAACTCCCGCCCTCTGCGTCGCCTGTTCCGACCGCCCAACGCGCGATCTCGTTCTCGCCGCGCGCAAGGGTGGTGCCGATGAGTTCTTGGTACTGCCGGCCCCTCAGGAGCGCATCGCAGCTCTCCTCGAGAAGATCCTCGCACCGGCCTGATCTCTTCGTCACGATCTATGAGATCCCCCCGGGACGTAAGAAAGGGCGGGTAAGCCCCGCCCTTCGATTCGACTCCCGGTAGAGGAAGCCCACTCTCACCTGCAACGTTCATGAAACCCTCCGCCGAATGCGCTCAAACACGTGCGCTCTCGTTCTTGGGATTCCATGAGCAATCTAGGTCGGCTGATCAATCTTCGACGACCTCTTCGGAAAACACGAGCGTCGTACTGAGCTGCTGGCCGTCCACGGTCCAAGTCATCGACGCCACCTGACTGTGGCCGTCCCTCGCATCGAATATCCCACGAGCACCCTCCATGACCGACGGAAGTGACAGTTCGATCTTTACACCGGATTCGTCAATCTGCCTCTTGAGCGTCCCGCCGATCATATTGACCAGCTCTCCGAAGCCGTCAGAGATCATCGATGGATCACCCTCTAGCATCTCTTCGCCTCCTAGAAAGGCCGCCGCAAGCGCGCGCACGCCGTCGTTAGACCCTCCAAGCCGAAGCATCCCTCGAAATTCCTTGCCCGCAAGACCGATGATTCCGAAGATCTCAGCGGGATCCGGACCGTCCAGTTCGTTGGGGCCGTCAAGCGTCAAGCCGAACATCGTTTCGATGACTTCTCTAACGGATGATTCAAGAATCGGGGCAAGACGCGGAATCGATGATGTGATTGCGGACATGTTCACCCCCCCCGCTCAAGCCGGCGCCAGAACCGAATTGATGGCGTCTGCAAGTTTGTCCGGCGTGAATGGTTTGCAGATGAAGCCATTGGCCCCGGCTTCCGTTGCCTGAGCGATACGCTCGTCCCCACCCTCTGTCGTCACCATGATGACCGGAGCTTCGAAACCGGCGTTCCTTGCCTCCTGGACGAAATCCGGCCCATTCATGTTCGGCATGTTCCAGTCGCAAAGAACGAGCGACACAGAGATACCACCCTTCGTTACCTGCTCTAAAGCCTCGGTCCCATCGCCGGCTTCATGGATCTCGCCGATATCGAGGCCACCCTGGCGAAGGGCTCTCGTCAGGACTTTTCGCATGACCGCAGAGTCATCTACGAGTAGTATGTCAATAGCCATCCGGCACCTCCAGCCCTTCCCTCGGGCTCCGATTGTTGTGATCGGGCAATTTCCCTCACACGATTCAATGACCTCGCGACGAGATCGCGCATCAGACTCAGCGCGGGATCCCTTCGCCCCGCGTCGCCAACGGTTTCGCGAGAGTGCACTCGTGAGTTCTTATCGGTAGGAGAAACGGAAACCTAACAGGATTTATCCGGCCGGGAGCACCCCCCCTATCCTCGGGGAGAACACGATGGCGAATCCTCCGTTTCCTGAGAAGTCTTCTGCGCTAGGGAAATGGACGTGAGCTCAACGCCGGTCCTCCTCGCGACTTTGAGCGCGTCGCCTTGCTCTGTCATGCGTGTTTCGGAGAAGAGATTTGCGGTCGCGACCACGCCCTAGGCCGGATGGAGAACTGGTTGCGAATCGCTGCCCGGCTTTTTCTACCACGCATAGCTCGACTGGCTCGTGGTACCTTCAGGCGAGAGTGCTCGAGCGTGGTCGAATCGCGGCTTCATAGGCGCTCTACGCAGCGCAGCACCCGCCCGTGTCGATTACTGCTCGTCTTCCGGGCCGGGGACGATCCATCCGCCGGGGGGAAGCACAAACCCATTCTTGGTTTCACTTCGAGCAGGCGTCCCCTGGCCTGCTGAGCGCATCATTTCGGCACTCGCGCGTAATTCGGCAGCTGCGCCCTCGAGATTCCGATAATGGGTCCGAAGATGCTTGGTCATCTCCGTGACGTTCTTTTGGATCTCTTGAAGTCCGGCGCGCGCTCTTTCGAGATTCGATCGCACCTCACCCTCGCGCAGAAATGCCGCCTCGATGGCCTCCCGATACGGGCCGACATCTGCGTCGAGATCAAGCCCCTTCTTCTCGAAGAGATCACGAACTCCGCGTACGAACTTCTCGGGGGCTTCGGTCGTTCGTGCTAGGTGCTCGATGAAACCGGCAACACTGTTCTTTTCGTGATTCGTATCGTTCCGATCCATTTGTTGACCGCTCGCAACTCGTCCTTCGAATTCCCGTAACGATCCTCATCGACGACGAGCACCGCCCGCAATCCGAGCCGAGTCATGGTGGCTCCCCTGTCGTCTAGATACGATGAAATGAGCGTTCTTCAAGCCACAAAGCAAGTTGGAACAGATGCGAACGTTCGGCAACGCAGGACCGAGCACGATAGGCTGAATGTCGACCGAACGACTCATCTTTCGTTAGTCCGCTCGTAACTTGGACGCGATGTTGTGCTCGATCCAGCGCGGATCCAGCCACTCAATCGGATTGGTCGCAACCCCTCGAATGAAAAGGCCGAAGTGGAGGTGATCTCCGCCTGCCAAACCGGTCGCCCCGGTGTGCCCGACCGTCTCACCCTTTGCTACGAGTGTTCCGGATTCTACGGCGATGGACGAAAGGTGTGCGCTGACACTCAGCAAGCCGCAGCCGTGATCGATGACGACCGCGTTGCCGTAGATCCCGAGATAGTCCGCGAACACGACCCGCCCGCTATTGACCGCCGGGACCTTCGCGCGTCGCACCGACGCGAAGTCCAGACCGAGGTGAGTTTGAGTATCGACCGTCTCGCCATCGTAGACGTAGGAGCGCACCTCGGCGAAACCCGCCATTTGCTTCGAATTCGGCAACTGCATGAACGCACCTTGCCAAAGCGGCTCGGGTGGGCTTTCTTTGGATAGCTTGGCGATTTGCTTCCTGTTCTCCATGCGCAGGCCGTCGTTGATTCGAATATAACGTTCCAGCAACGAGCCGCGTGTCGACAAGGTGGGTGTCTGACTGGTGATGGCCGGCACCACTTTCTGCAGGAAGGATTCCGGAAGGGGTATCGTATCCTTTCTCGGCGCGGCGGCCTTGAAGCGATCGATAAATGGTCTCTCCGCCCGATTCCCCGCATCGTCCTCGGCGAACACCACGATCTCGGACGCATCTCCGAGATCCCAAGGAATCGCAAACAGGGCGAAACGCGCACCGGTCTGCGAGTCGGCGAGAGGCTGCGAGTGGAATTCGATCGTTCCGGCCCGCACCCCGGATCGGATCGCAGAAGCACCGGGTTTCATGAGGACGACACCGCTGCCGCCTTGGCGGACATAGTGCTGCCCTGAGAGCACCGAAAGCGTCGGCGGCCGGAGCTTCACTTCCACCTTCATCTCTACGGCCGCGCCCTCTGCGGACCTGATCCACCCTCCGAGTCGACTTGCGCTCGCGAGGAGGGTCACCTCGCCCTCTTCGAGCCACTCCGGATCACCCCGGCCAACGGAGCCCTCGAGCACGACCTCCTTCCGGTCGCCACTCTCCCAAGGCCGGAAGGGCGATGGTAGAGGATTCTCTTGTTCTGCGAGCACTAAGCTTCGATCACCTTGCACGATCTCGAGCCTGAGCGAGCCGAGACCTCGCTTGGCCTCCGCGAAATGGGCGGTCACTCTCGTCGTCGCACCGATCGAAGGACGGTCGAGCGAGATCTCGATCTTTGGTACCGGGCCTAGATAGAGCGAACCGTAAATCCCCCAGATCGCGCCTAGGATGAAGAGAAAAAGAATCAACCATTTGATCCGCGACGAACTTCGCTTGGCCACGAAAGCACTCCCGCGATGCACCGGGCAGCCTGCGCAGCGGAAAGCTCGCGCTTTTCGCCGCGTACGCTCCTCGATTGCCGAAAAGGAAGAATAACTCGGGCAAGCGGGCAGTCTACCCCGCCACGGCACGATTTCCATAGTTCGGCGCGCGCGGCAGGAAATCCCTCTCCACAAACTTAAGGGTCGCGGCGCTTCCTCTGCGGATCGCGTTTCCAGATTTCATAGGAGACATCCGCTGCAATACGGGGTGCGAGCGCGGCTAGCGCATCGAGCGCGGCTGCCGATTGCCGCGGCTTGAGACCAAGCAGAAGATCGACGACGACTAGGCGATCTTTCCCGTGCAGTTCAGAGAGCGCGATAGCGGCGTTGTCTGGCTCCATGCCTTCGTATGCCTTCAGCAACTTGTCGAAAGACGGCGATCTCATCACTGCAAGATTTTCTCGTTCCTTGCGCACCTCATCGCGTACTTTCTGGACTCGCTCGTGCTCCTTGTCGAGTTCCGCACGAACCATTTGTATCTGGCGCTCACGCTCTACGAGTTCTGCTGCTTTCCGATCGAGAGCTTCCTTCTGACCGGTGACTTCTTCCAAGAGATTG
>JALUUK010000517.1 GCA_027021395.1 Acidobacteriota bacterium | reverse complement strand
TGATAACGGTGAGACCAACGAAGGGCGTGCTTACCTCTACCACGGCTCGGCCTCGGGGATTTCGACGACCGCTGACTGGATGGTGGAAAGTGGCCAATTAGGGGCCAACTATGGAGTCTCAGTCGGCACGGCCGGTGACGTCAACGGGGACGGCTACGCGGATGTCATCGTTGGTGCGAGTGGGTACGACAACAACGACCTGAATGAGGGACGCGTGTTCGTCTACTACGGCAACGAGGGCCCGGGTCTGGTTCTCCGCCCCGAGCAGCGTCGAGCCGATGATACGGTACCCATCGCGCGCGAAGGTCATTCACGCTCAGCGGACGGCTTCCGGCTCGCCGCAATCGGACGCTCGCCGTTGGGTCGCGGGAAGGTGAAGCTCGAGTGGGAGGTCAAGGATCGGGGTCTGCGCTTCGACGGAATGGATACGCAGATGAGCAGCGCGTGGTCCGACACCGGTACCGGGGGAGTGGCTCTCAACGAAGCGGTGGCGTCACCGGAGCCGGGCCGCTACCACTGGCGGATGCGCTTCGTCTACGACGCCGCGACCTCACCGTTTCTGGCCGCGAGCCGCTGGTTTACCATTCCCTGGGGCGGTGAGGAGGAAGCCGACCTCGAGCAGGCCAGCATCATCGGCGGCGTCGTCTGGCTCGATGCCGACGGTGACGGCATCCGCCAGGGTGACGAGGACCTGATGGGTTCGATCAGCGTCCAATTGCTAGACGACCCCGGCGGCGCGCTCCTCGACCAGGTGTCGACCAATCGCGCCGGCGAGTACGACTTCGTCGTGAATCGGAATGCGAGCCACCGGGTACGCTTCGTGCTGCCTGCGGGCTACGAGTTCACCCGCAGAGACCAAGGCGGTGATGACATGCTCGACAGCGACGCCGATCCGGTCACTGGGGAGACGGTCCCGATCAGTCCCCCCTACCGGGTGTTCGACACCAGTGGATGGAGTGCGGGAATGCGGCAGCAGGGTCCATGCTTCACACCGGACGAGGAGGCCTATATCTACGCGCAGACGATCGATGCCAACGGCAACAACGTGCTGCACTTCCAAGACCCGAACCAGCCGGATCGCGTGACGGGATACAACATCTACCGCTCGGCCGATGCCGGAACTCCGTACGGCGAATGGCCGCTGATCGCCAGCGACGTCATCGACATGGATGCGGCGGAAGCGAACATCCAGTGGGTGGATACCACGGGCGACGTTTCACCGAGCGGAGCTTGGTTCTACCAAGTCGCCGCCTATAACAACGTCTGCGACGCGGAGGGGCCCTGGTAGCGCGGGCGGCTGCGCGAGCGACCGATACGCGCTTCGCCTCGTCGACGGATGGGACTCGGCGAGGTGTTGCGGGATGTTCGTGTTGTGCGTTGCCTCGAGAGTGCCGTCGCCTCATCGACGGATGGGACTCGGCGAGGTGTTGCATTCGAGACTCGCACTCGGCGAGCCCGCGCCGAAAAGATCGAAAGCGGGCGCTTTTCTGCCGACGGGAGAAAGCCCGGCGGGCTCAGGGGCAAGTTTGCGCCTGGATCAATCCGCGGCCGTAGAGCGGGTCGCTTCCTGGTGCGCCGAGGTCTCGAGCGGAGGTCAGGAGCATCTCGCGAGCGTCGACCGCTTGGCGGCCGTCGGCCAGGATGCGTGCGAGCAGGCCGGTGACGAAGGGTGCGGCAAATGAGGTTCCGCTGCGGCGTGCACCGCCGCCGCCGGGGGCGGCCAGCCGAATATCGACCCCCGGTGCGGCGAGATCGATATAGTCGCCCCGATTGGCTTTGCGATAGATCCGCCCACGCGCGTCGACGGCGGTGACGGCCAGCACCCCGGGATAGGCCGCCGGATAGGCCGGCGGTGCACGCGGTCCTGCATTGCCCGCAGCCGCCACCAACAGCCGTCCATCGTCCAGCACGCGCTCTAAGGCCAGT
>JALUUK010000516.1 GCA_027021395.1 Acidobacteriota bacterium | reverse complement strand
AAGCCGTCGTTTCGACGATCGCTCCATCTTGCTGCGGCTCGTATGTCGCGATGCGAATTCGCGTCGATTCGTAGAAGGAGCTGAAACCGATCCACCGCTCGCCGGCATCGAGGATTTCCTGCGCGACGGTGATATCTACCGCTACGAATATTTTGCCGTCCTAGAAGACACCCTCGCCGTCGAAGCCGTTGATCTGCCGCAAGCTCTCGCTACGCTACAAGCGCAGCCCGAACTCGCCGCGGTGCCGTTCGATCCGAACGCCCGCTCCCTGCTCGTTAGAACCTCGTCGGCTTTGGATTACTTCCGACGCGCGTTCGGTCAAGACCCGGACGTCCAATACATTCACTCTCTGCTGGCGGAACTCGCTTTTGACTCCGCCGGCACGCGAGAGTCTGAGAGATCCGATGCTGAACACAAGTGATGTGCTGCTCATCAACCCCGGTGGCCGAAAGCGAATCTACCAATCGCTCTCCGACGATCTTGCCGCCATCGAAAACCCGGTATGGGTGGGTCTGCTTGCGTCTTTCCTGATCGCACGAGGCCGTTCGGTGTCGGTTCTCGATGCCAATGCAGAGAATCTTTCTCCTGCGGAATGCGCGTTGCGCGCCGCAGATATGAACCACCGACTGACCGTCGTCACGGTCTACGGGCACAATCCCTCTGCATCGACTCAGATGATGCCTTCGGCCGGAGCGATTTGCCGGGAGATCAAGAAGCTCTCTCCCGATCATCCCGTGATGCTGCTCGGCGGGCACGTTTCTGCGTTGCCTCTACGCACTCTCGAGGACGAAGAGGCCGACTACACCTGCCGTGGAGAGGGGCCGCTGACGATCTTGTCGCTGCTCGAAGCGCTCGAAGGCGGACGGCCGGAGGACATCGAAAAGGTGCCCGGCCTCGTCCTTCGCGGCAGAGATCTGGGTTGCACGGTTCCCGCTCCCTTGATCGAGGATCCGAGCGTCGAGATGCCGCAAATGCCTTGGCATCTTCTGCCGATGTCGACCTATCGAGCACATAACTGGCACTGTTTCGGCGGCGGCGATCGAAAACCCTACGCAGCGATCTACACCACTCTGGGGTGCCCTTATAAATGCTCGTTTTGCTGCATTCAGGCTCCATTCAAGCCGGGAGAGGCCGCCATCGGCATGAAGAACACGATCAACAGCTATCGTTTCTTCGACCCGCGGCGAGTCATCGGATGGATCGACACTCTCGTGCAGGAGTACGGCGTTCGAAACATCAAGTTTGCGGACGAGATGTTCGTCTTGAACAAACGGCACGTCGAGGCGATATGCGACCTGATCATCGAAAGGGGCTACGATCTCAATATATGGGCTTATGCTCGAGTCGATACCGTGCAGGATGCGCTGCTCGAAAAGATGAGAAGAGCAGGCGTGACTTGGCTGGCGTTCGGCATCGAGGCCGGCAGTTCGAAAGTGCGAGATGCCGTTTCGAAGTCTTTCTCGCGCGAGACGATCCGCGACGCAATCGAGCGGGTCAAGCGAGCGGGATTCAGTGTGGGCGGGAATTTCATCTTCGGCCTGCCGCAAGATGATCATCAGAGCATGCAGGAGACTCTCGATCTCGCGATCGATCTTCAGCCGGAGTACGCCAACTTCTATTGCGCGATGGCTTATCCGGGATCGGCTCTCTATGACGATGCGCTTCGGTCGGGCGCGCGGCTACCCAAGACTTGGGCGGGCTACTCTCAACACGCCGTCGACTGCTTGCCGCTGGCGACCTCGCACCTAGAAAGCCACGAAGTCGTTGCCTTCAGGGATGCCGCTTTCAAGACCTTCTATTCCGATCCCTCGTATCTCTCGATGATGGAACGAAAGTTCGGACGAGCAGCCCTCGATGAAATTCGCTTCATGACCTCCTTCGATCTCGAACGCGCCGCACCCGCCGAGCCCCGTATGGAGAACGCCGGCC
>JALUUK010000515.1 GCA_027021395.1 Acidobacteriota bacterium | reverse complement strand
GCCACCTGCTCCGATTCCGGTTGGCAGATCGGAACTTCCATGGCGTCCCCGAACGCCACGGGTGCCGCCCTGCTCGTTCGCTCCTATTTCGCGCAAGGCTTCTATCCGGACTTCTCGGACCAGAATACGAACAATGATGCCGAAAAGGTCAAGTACATCGACTCCTCTCTCGTCAAGTCCATCTTGATCTGCGGCGCAGAGCCGATCACCTCCGGTAAGAGCTTGATCAGCCAAAACGCACAAGATCGTTTCAACAACCTCTGGGGCTACGGCCGCATTCAGCTCGACAAGTCTCTTCCGCTCGCGGCCGATCCCGACACGCGTTCCGGACTCGTCGTGCACTCCAACAACACCGTCGATCTCGACGGCGACGGTACGACCGACAACGTCAGCAGCCTCAGCCTGCCGGCGACGCTCGCTCCGAATCAAAGCGCCTCCGTCGAATTCGAGGTGCTCGACGACAACGAAGAACTCTCCATCGTTCTGTCTTGGATCGATGATGTCGACGGCTCGAACAGCGGCGTCCTGGTCAACGACCTCGATCTCGAAGTTCGCTACTGCGGCGCCGATGCCGTCTGCGGCAACGGTGACGATCGCATCTACCTCGGAAACGCTTTCGCCGAAGATGCCGACCGCGACCAAGGCGTGATCGACATCGATCTCGACGGCGATGATTCCTTCGACGGTTACTGGTTCTCCATCGACAAAGCCACTGGTGACGCCGGTAACCCGCCGAACTCTTATGACACGACCTACGACGACAACACCAACAACACGGAAGCCGTGTGGATTCCCGAAGTCAACAGTCCGCGCAACGATCGCGACGAGGACGGCACCCAAGACCTCCCCGAACTCGTGACCGGCACATGGCAGCTCACGGTCTCCTCTGCAGCGAGCTCTCTTACGACCGTGAACTACTACTCCATCGCCATCTGCGGCCCGGTGCAGGCCGGTTCTTCGGTTCGCTTCGACACCAACCCGTTGGTCTGCAACGCCGACGTTTCGGTGATCGTCACCGAGACCGAAGATCCCAACGATCCGGACTGTAAGACGCCGGCCAACTGCTCCGCCGCGCTGATCGACTCTCGCTTGAGCGTCGAAGTGCTCGACACCGCCGATGTCGTCGTCGATACGAATACGACCAACGTCGTCAAGGACGGGCTCCGTTTCGAATCTCAGCGGTTCCCACTGACTACGGTGGAATCCCCGGCCGACGACGGTATTCTCTCGGTCCAGCACGGCTACAGCCTCCGCGTCACTTACGCCGATGTGGATAGCGACGGCTCCCAGGACCGTATTTCCACCGCGCTCGTCGACTGCCAGCCAGAAATCACCGTCGGTGAAATGGCGCAGCTCGGTCCCGATGCCTCCTACCTGCTCAGCGGTGGTTGCGACGACGACCGTTATCTCGATCAGGGCGAGGTCTTCTCGATCTCCATGCGTGTCGCCAATATCGACCCCGTCGATCTCATCGACGCTCAATTGTCGATGCGCGCCGTCGTTCCCGACGCGGACAACGACACCGATCCCTGCCGCCGAAATAACACGACGCACCCCAACATTCAGGTGCTCAACGGCCAACAGCAGGACACCCAAGAGCTGGCAGACCCCGGCGCCGGTGCTTTGACCCTGCGCTTCCTTCCCACTCAGACTTTCAACACGACGGCCTTCGCCATCGAAGTCGTCGGCGACCCGGCCGATCGAGACGAAGCCGAATTCGTCGTCGGGCTTTCCGGCGAGAAGACCGGCCAGCAGGAAGAGGACTGCTTCGCATTCAACCTGCTTCTCGATGCGGATGACGAAGAGTTCCTCTACAGCACGGACTGCCCCACGGGTTGTACTCTCGACTACGACCGCAACAACGACGAGAAGTACGAGGCGATCATCGCCGAAGATCCGTTCAACCCGCTCTCCTTCGTCCTCGAAGGTCTGAGCGAAACGAACGTCGTCTACAGCGACATGACGACCGCCGCCGACGAAGACGGCAACGGCACCGCCGACTGCGACCAAAGCGAACCGCCGGGAACCGACTACATTTGCGGTAACCCCGGCTTCAACGGACCGTGGGACTTCGACAACGACGACGAAGGCTACCGTTCCGGTCATTACGCAGAAAACGTGAATGCAGGTCTCACACCGATCACTCTGTGGGGTGAGGACTCCAACTGGAACGGCACGCTCGATCCGGGTGAAGACCAGGGCGGCACGGCCGGTCTCGACCAAAACTGGGGAACCGGTGGAGGTTGCGGCTGGATGACTGCCAATGGTTCTTCCCGCGGAATTTGGCACACCGGGACGATCGGTAACTGGCAAGCCAGTCACGCCACCGAATCCTGCATCGGCCAGGACAACATCTGCGAAGAGTACGACACCAACGACGGTACGAACGGCAACGAGATCTGGGTCGAGTTCCTCCGCACCCCGGAAATCCACCCCGTTCACTTCGGCAGCGATCCTCGCCCCGGCGACGGCTTCGACTGGCGTACGCAGATCACCGACTTCTCCTGGAACTTCCAGGTTGATGTCGAAGAAAGCAGTGGTTCCGCTTTCACTTGGGAACTCGATCTCAACACCGACACCGCCGACCCCACCGTTCTCGGGGATGGCTTCATTCAGTTCCTCTTCCCCAGCGGCGCGAGCTACGGTCTTTACAGCGGCGGCCAGATCGATCTCTTCGACGGCGCGCTGGCCTTTGCTCCCACCGACCCGGGCGACAGCTCCGTACCCACCGACGGTGACGAAACCAACGGAACCGTAGGCGGAAACCGTGCGGGACGTCGCGGCTGCTACTTCAACGACCTCAACTCGATCCCCGGTGACGGCGAAGGCCTCATGGGTGGAACCCGAGTGGTCGCCCTGCCTCTGCCTGACGACGATGACTGCGACAACGACGTCAATGACCTCGGCGACGGCTGCCCCGGCCTCTGCGGCGTGGATGATGACGGCAACGGAATCGTCGACGACAAGGGCGAGATCTGCCGCTGCCGCGTCTGCGACGTCGGATCCTTCCGTGAAGGTCAAGCTTGCACCAACGATGCCTTCTGCAACGAGACCGGCGACGCCATCAAGTGCGTCTTCGCCTCCGGCACCGGCGCGCTTGCCGTTGCACTCGGCGACGACTCCTGTGGCGACGGCTCGGTCGATGAAGGTGTTGCCGCCGAATTCGGAACCCACACCTCGTTGCGCCAAATCCGCAACATGCATGTCAACAAACTCAACCGGAACTTCTCCTTCAACACCTTCGAAGATCTCTACAAGCCCGTCGGCACGACTTGGCAGGCTGAGATCGGATTCCTGACCCGTGAAGGCAACGGCGAGCTCCCGCTCTCGAGCTATGGAGTTTCCGTCGACGACTTGGTCATCGAATGGAAAGAAGTCCATCCGATCGACCAGTCCTACACCGTCGGTGGTGCTTGTGACGTCACCGATACGCCGAGATACGACGGCCAGTGCGCCGCCGTTCAGCTCGGATCTTCCACAAACACCTACGACGGCGATACGACCGTCGCGGTCTCCGTGCTCGACCCGACCGCGACGGAGGGCTCCGGCGACCCGAACCTAGTCGACTGCAACGGCGACGGTACGGTCAACGAAGTCGAGATCCTCGCCTTCTCCGAGGCCGAGCGTGAGGCGGAAACCCTCTGCTTAGAGCGTCGCGAAGCGGGATCCATCCTCTTCGAGGGTCTAGCCACAACCACGACCCGCGTGAACGCTAAGGGTGACAAGCTGATCTTCCTCGCGTTCAACGGCTTCGACAATCCGTCCCTCACCGTTCGCTACATCGACAAGTGGGACGGCGTCAACGGTACGGACAATGGTCCGGACGGCGCACCCGGTATCGTCAACTTCGACGACGATGGCGACGGTACCGTCGACAACGCCGAGGAACTCTGCCCCATCAAGACGCAGCTCGCTCCCGGCCGCAGCCCGCACTCTCCGGGGCGTGCAGCCCGCTTTTCGGACGACAACTGCGGCTGCCCCGACAACCCGCTGCAAGACACCGTGCTTGCCAGCTTCGATGTCATCGACCTCAACCTCGCCAAAGTCTTCGTCGACGATTCAGCGACGGGCGACGGCGGTGGTGATGGTGACGGCTGGGCGGATCGACAAGAGGAAGTCACCCTCGACGTCCTCCTTCGCAACCTCTCAGACGTCCCCCTTCGCGATATCGAACTCTTCCTCGTCACGCGTTCGCCTCACATCGCGGGCATGTTCGACGATCGCATCTTCATCTCGAGCATGGCCGCCAAAGGCCAAGGCGCTACGGATTCCATCGACACGCGAAACGGCAGCGATCATTTCCGACTGAAGGTCGGAACTCCCGTCCGCAACAGTGTCGAAGAGGATCTCTTCTCCGAGTTCAAGATCATCATCCGCGGTGTGGTCGTGGCCACCGAGCCCGGCGCACCGGATGTCCCCTTCAGCGGATCGGTCTTCGAACAAACGTTCCGCCTCGAGCACAATCTCAACGCTTCCGGAGCGGGAACCCCCAGCGACTTCTTCGACAACTTCGAGAACTACACCGGAACCACGACACCTCCCTCTCCGATCACGGATGCTTGGGAGTTCTACAACTCCGGTGACGACCTCGTCGAACTCGACGACAATCGCTGTCAGTACAACGATCCCGGCAACCCGGCGAGCAACAACACCGGCCCGGGCACCTACTGCGAACTCGGTGCGACCTACAGCAACAGCGAGAATCACTGGCATCTCCACAGCCCGGTGGGCGACGGCTGCGAAGGCTCCGCTTGTCCTGAAGGATTCGGCGCCGGACGTTCCTGGGACGGCGACGGAATCCCCTCCAACGAGCGGGCCTCCCTCCATCTCGGAAACCACGTCGAAGCGCCCTTCGTTCCGGGCCTGAGCGACGGCACCACCTACGACATGAATCGCATGCGCTGGGCTGAAACTGCAAATTCCATCCAGCTCGGCACCGGTGATGTCGAATGGTCCTACTTCACTCAGATGTCGATCAGTGACGGTCGTCTCTTCGGCCTCGCCGGCTCGATCGCCATGGACGCGGCCTTGACCTACGTCTGCGTCGATCACGACGGAGACAACGGCTGCGACTCCACGGAAACCAACGCATGGGCCGGAACCGGCTCCTACGATCCCGGCACGGAGCGGTGGGTGCCGGTGCGCGCTTGGTACAGCCCGGAAACACAGCAGCGCATCCCGAACTTCATCAACTGCTCGTACGATCCCACCGATGACGGCAACACCGAAGACGATCTCTTCCTCGGTGAAGACGATATCGGCCCGTCGAGTACCTGCTTCCCGGCCAACACCTCGGCTACCTGTGTTGGTGCCACCACCAACGAGGATCCGTCGGGACTGGTCTCTCGTATTCTCAACAGCACCTGCTTCCCCGAAACCGGACTCGCTTCCGAGGGGATGATCGGAGAAACCCCCGTCCAAGGACTGTGGATCGAAAAGAAGATCGATCTACGTGAGTTCCGCGGCCGCCGGGTGCTCCTGCGCTATCACGTCTCTCCGCTCGAAGTCAAAGGTATCCCCAATTGTGGTGATGCTTTGGGCATCGGCTGCTTCAATCGAGACGATGGCTGGTTCATCGACGACGTACGGGTCACCGGCGCCGTGGCGACCGGCTCTTTGACGCTCTCGGTCGACTCGGTCGATCGCGGAAGTGAAAACCTCCCGGTCGACAAGGTCACCGGCCTGACGATGGTCTTCCAGGCCGTCCCGGTACCGAACAACGACAAGAACGGTAACCCCAAGGCCAACTGGGCCTGCGATTGGGCGACCGGAGGCGTGCAGCAGGGCGCGAACCTCGAGAAGTGCGACCGTAACGGTAACGGCACGCTCGATGAGGATGGCGACGGAACGCTCGACGAAGACGCAAACGGTGACTCCGACGCCAACGGCCGTGCCATCACGCTCGACGGTGCGGACTCTTCCTACACGACCTGCCTCGAGGGTGATCTCGAGTGGCGCTTCGAGGGTGACGCCTCCGGCACCATGACCGTCGTTCGCGATTGGTTGTCTGATCCGCGTTACCTCGACAACCCCGGCGTCGACACCAACTACCGCGGCTGCGTCCGCTGTACCTCCGATCCGAGCGTCATGGAATGCGTCGACATTTCCATCAACGTTCCGATCGACTTCGCCGACTGCTACCCGCGCGATCCCTCACAGGCACCGGGTCAAGAAGGCTTCCATTGGCCGAACGCGCCGAGCGACAAGACGATCTACACTTGGCAGTGGGATCCGAGCAACGCTTGTCCGCAAAGCGCCGACGTCCAGCGCGGTGACATCAACACGATGCGTGCCGGTGGCGGTGACTTCTCCGTCGCGGGCTCTAGCGCAACGTGCCTTGCCGACAACGACACCACGAACAACGACAACTCCGATACCTTCACCCCGAGCCCGGGCGAAGGTGCCTACTACATGGTCCGCATCGAGGGCTACAGCTACAACCCCTCGAACGGCAGCCAGACCGGCGATCGTGACACGAGCGCCGACGCCTGTCCGTGATCCACGGACCCCGGCACCGATCTCGATCGGTGCCGACCTAATCGCTTGACCCGCGGGCCGACCTCCAAGGTCGGCCCGCTTCTTTTTGCATCCCTCCCCACGCCGACTCGCCGCGAAGCTCGGGCGCTTCCAGAGTCCAACCCAAACGAGCTTCACAACGCCTTGTGAAAAGCTCGCGAATCGGCGCAGAATATAAGATCTGATCGAGGGAATTCGCATGATTCGAAAACTCCCCCCCCTTTTTCCTGTGCTCGCGCCCTTCCTGCTCGTCACGATCTTCTTCTGGATCCTTTCCTGTGCAACGAACCCCGCCACGGGCCGCTCGCAGCTGATATTCCTTTCGGCCGAGAAGGAAATCGCCCTCGGCCGTGAAGCCCATCCGCAGATCCTCTCCGAATACGGCAATTACGGGGACAGTGAGCTTTCCGCCTGGGTCAAGACCTTGGGCGAAGACATGGCAGCCAAGACCGAAACTCCTACCCTCCCCTTCTCGTTCACCGTGCTCGACTCTCCGATCATCAACGCCTTCGCGCTTCCCGGCGGACCGACCTATATCACCCGCGGCCTGTTGGCCCATGCCAACGACGCAGCGCAGGTGGCCGGCGTCGTCGGCCATGAAATCGGGCACGTGGTCGCTCGCCACGGAGCCGAGCAGATGAGTCGAGCGCAACTCCTGCAAGGAGCGTTGGGAGTCGCCACGATCGCTTCGAGACGAGTGCGTCAAGTCTCCAATCTTCTTGGAACCGGTGCGCAGCTCCTGCTTCTTTCCAATAGTCGTCAGGCGGAAAACGAAGCCGATCGGCTGGGTGTGCGCTATGCCGCACGGGCGGGCTACGATCCACGCGGCGTGGCCGAGTTCATGCGCGTGCTCGACCGAGTCGCCGACCGGGCTGGAGCGAGCATTCCTTCCTGGCAAAGCACCCATCCCGACCCTGGAGGCCGTGCAGAGCGCGCACTCGAACTCGCGCAACCCATCGTGCAAGAGAAGAAGGAGCGCGGCGTAGCGATGCGCCGCGATCGTGATGCCTTCTTCGACCGCATCGACAACATGGTCTTCGGCGATGATCCACGACAGGGTTTCGTCTACGACGGCGCCTTTCGGCACCCGGAGATGGGTTTCCGTTTTGATATTCCCGAAGGATGGAACACCGTCAACACGCGCCTTTTCTTCGCCGCAACCAATGCAGCTCAGAACCCATCCGCGCGTTTCGTCCTGCGCGTCGTTCCTGAAGACCAACGCGAGGGTCGCACCCCCTCCGCCTATGTCGAGCGCCTGCGTCAAGAAAACAGCGGGGCGCGCTTCGAGGGATCCGCCACCACGGTTCACCGCATGCCGGCCTGGATCGGTCGCATCGTGGTTTCCGGCTCCGGCGGCGGGCAAGACACCCTCTTCGGCGCCTGGATCGACCATGGCGACACGCTTTATCAGTTTCTCGGCCAGTGGTCGGCCGAAAACTCCGGTGCCGCCGCTCTGATCGAAAAAAGCGTGCGCTCATTTCGCCACGAGAACGACGAGACGGTCCTTGCCGTCAAGCCCGTCGTGATACGCTTCGTCGAGGCGGGTGCCGGCCAAACCCCGCAGCAAGTTTGCGATGAACACCAGGAACTCGCGGTACCTTGCCGCGACGCCGTCTTGATCAACCAACTGGCCAAGCGAAACACCCCGCTCTCGCAACGGCAAAAGCTGAAATTCCCGACCCGCCAATCGAAGATCTATCCCTGATTCGAAAGCAAGAGCCCCATCACGCTTGGCGGACGGGGCTCGAAAAGGCGTGTGGAGTGCAACTCCGCTCAGGGATGAACTTCGAGCCCTGCGAAGAGGTACGATATCTCGAACGCTGCGGTCTCCGGGGCATCCGATCCATGAAAACCGTTCCGTTCGATGTTGGTTCCGAAACGCTTGCGCAATGTCCCCTCGTCGGCCTCGATAGGATTCGTTGCGCCGAGCAGCCTGCGCCAAGTTGCGATGGCGTCCTCACCTTCGAAGACGATCAATACCACCGGCCCCTCGCTCATGAACGCCGTCAGATCTCCGAAAAACGGGCGTTCCCGGTGAACCGCATAAAAGCCCTCCGCCTGCTGCCGCGAGAAACGCGTGCGTTTGATGGCTATCGGTGTGAGTCCAGCCTCTTCCGCAACACGAAGGGTTTCACCGATGACGCCCTTTTTCACGCAATCCGGCTTGATCATCGCCAATGTTCTCTCGATCGCCATTCTCCATCTCCCGCCGGCCCGTTCGCCGGTCTGCAGGATCTTGTAGCAAGAAAATGCGTGATCCGCCAAACCTCCCTTGAGAAAAATCGCTTCGCCGACCGCAAAAAAAGCCGCGACCGCGCTGAATGAGAATCTCTCCGGTCAGCGCCCGATCACCTCAGCCACCGCTGCCCCGAGATCGGCGGGAGAATCCACCACCGTGAT
>JALUUK010000514.1 GCA_027021395.1 Acidobacteriota bacterium | reverse complement strand
TCAAGCCCTCACAGCTCTCCCCGACGTGTCGTGCGATCGCTTGCCCGAGATCGCGAATGGCCGTCAGATTCTCGCGCTGATTCCAGCGAAGCATCAATCCGAGATGGGCCGCCATGGCGGCGATCTCCGCCTTTCCCGGCATTTGCGAGATTTCGCCCGGGCGAAAGGAGACCTGCTCGAGGAAGGAACGGATGGCCTCGCAGAGATCGGCGTGGGGAGGAAGCGTCGTCACGGTGAGCGCCGACATTCGTGTACTGCCGCCGAAAGGAGGCCAAGCGCCGCCGGGGTCATCCCGGGAATCCTTCGAGCTTGTCCGACCGACGATGGGCGTACCTCGATCAATCGCTGCCGCACCTCATGGGACAGGCCGGGAATCGTATCGAAATCGAAAGTTTCCGGAATGGAAACCGCCTCCGCCTTGCGAAGCCGCTTCGCTTCCCCTTCTTCGCGTTGGAGATAGCCGCGATAGCGGAGCAGAGAAACCGCGGTTGAGGCCTCGAAATGCCCAGGAACGCACGACTTCCCTGCGAATTCCTCGTGCAGGATTCCGGCCGCATCCTCGCCCTTGCGCAGACGATCTGCGGGAGTCGGGGGACGGACGGGACGAGTATCCTCCACCCGCTCGAGAAGCGCGCAGCACTCTTCGATGGACTCCCAGCGCTCTCGCGCTCTTCTTGCGCGCTGTTTCGAGACCAAGCCGAGTTTCTCCGCCAGCGGCGTCAAGCGCCGATCTGCGGTATCCGAGGCCAGGGAAAGACGCATTTCCGCGCGGGAAGTGAACATCCGATAGGGCTCGATGACGCCGGCGGTCGTCAAGTCGTCGACCATCACCCCGATATAGGAGGTCAGGCGGTCGGGACGCCACATTTCCCGGCCCAAGACCTGCCGTGCGGCATTGCAGCCGGCCACGAGGCCGAGAGCCGCCGCCTCCTCGTATCCCGTGGTACCGCAGATCTGTCCGGCAAGAAATAGGCCCCGGCAACGACGAAGTTCCAAGGTCGGCGCGAGCTGTGTCGGTGGAGCGAAATCGTACTCCACGGCATAGCCGAAGCGCTCGATTCGGGCGTTTTCCAGGCCTCGGATCGAGCGGACGACTTCTGCTTGGGCCGTTGGAGGAAGGCTGGTGGAAAGTCCGTTGATGTAGATCCAAGGGTGCGATAGCCCCATCGGTTCGAGATGGAGCAGGTGGCGGTCCCTATCGGCGAATCGCACGACCTTATCCTCGAAGGATGGGCAGTAGCGCGGACCTTTGGAGGGAATCATCCCCGTGTAGAGCGGAGATTGGCCGAGGTGCGCGCGGACGAGGTCATGGGTCTGCGGATTCGTCGTCGTCAGGTAGGTGACGAGCTGGGGCAGACGCGGGCGGAATCCGCGCCGTCCCATATGGCAAAAGGCCAAAGGTTCCGGGGTTTGATCCCCCGGCTGAGCCTCGCAGAGCGAAAAATCGGCTGACGAAGCCGCGATTCGGGGCGGTGTTCCCGTTTTGAAGCGCTCGAGGCGGAGACCCAATGCGGAGAGGGAGTCGGAAAGGCGCTCCGCCGGCGGCTCACCCGCGCGCCCCCCGGCTTCGACCTCGAGCCCGCGAAAGAGCTTTCCGCGCAGGAAGGTCCCCGTGGTCGCGATGACCGCCGATGCCCGGATCCTCCCACGTGCGGCCAACTCGATTCCGACGATTCGACCGTTTGCCGCCTCGAGCGCGATGACCTCGTCTTCTAGAATCTCGATTCGAGGATGGTGGGCGACGATCGAGCGCACGATACGGGGATAGAGATCGCCATCCTGCTGCACACGGGGCCCTTGTACTGCCGCGCCACGACTTCGGTTCAACACGCGAAAGTGAAGTCCGGCGAGATCCGCCGCCTGCCCCATCACACCGCCCATCGCGTCGATTTCCCGAACGAGGTGGCCCTTGCCAATGCCTCCGATGGCCGGATTGCAGGACAGACGGCCCAAGTGTTCCCGTTTCAGCGTCACCAGAAGGAGATCGACGCCCACACGCGCGGCGGCGAGGGCCGCTTCGATGCCGGCATGCCCGCCTCCGATCACTACGACTCGATCCCGCTTCTTCACGGAAATCTCCCGGTCTTCCACGTGGAAGATCTTCGCTCCGGCAATCCCCGCCTCGGGATGTTCCACGTGGAACATCGGCGGCGATATGGCTGCCGATGGACAGCCCGAAACTATACCGCTTGCGATGGAATGTTCCACGTGGAACATCTCCGCCGACACAGATTCTGATCGCGCCGTAGGGAGCGACCCGTTTGCCCCGTTTGCGATGGAATGTTCCACGTGGAACATCTCCGCCGCACCATACTCGGCCTCCCGATCTTCGACGTGGAAGATCTCCGGCGCTTCGCATCGTTTCCCGGACACGACGGGGCCGGTTCGGCATTCGAGCCAGGAGAACCCTTAGCCCTTCTTGCAACCACCTAATGTCGGCGCGTCGACATTGGCCGGAATGTTCCACGTGGAACATCGAAGCCATCCGGGGCCGCTCGACAGCGTCTCAAGAACCCACTTCGCATGGAATGTTCCACGTGGAACATCGAGTTACGCCTTTTCTTCGCCTTTTTGGCTTTTCACGCGCACCGTTTCCACTTGTGGATGAATGCTCGCCCGCCGACACCATCCGAGCATGACGACGAAGAGCAATGCTTCCATCGCCATCGGTAAGACCGCAACCGGCAAGACTCACGGAGTAGCTCCAGCCGGAACTTGCCGTCGATAGATCCCCGCTCAACCGGAACCCGTAAGGAAAACAGACACAATTCCGACTTTCTCGGACTTTGCCCGTCGCCCTGAATCATCGAGGAGGGCTGACTAGGGTCAGTGATGCATGGTATTCTGGCCCGTCCTCGGGAGAGCGGATGCTCAAGACGATTGCGGTGGCAAACCAGAAGGGTGGTGTCGGCAAGACGACGACCGCGGTCAGTCTGGGCGCTGGGCTGGCTCTCGCCGGCCGACGCACGCTGCTGATCGATCTCGACCCGCAGGCCAACAGCACGCGGGCCCTCGGGCGCGAGCGCGACCCCGAACGGCATAACATCTACGACTGCTTGATCGAAGGTCGGCCGATAGCCGAAACCGTGTTGAGTACCGACCTCGAAAACCTCTTCCTTTGTCCCTCCGAAAACGAGTTGACCGGGGCGGAAGTCGAACTTGCCGACCTGCCGCGGCGGGAATACAGGCTTCAGGGCCTGCTGGCCACCGAGTGCGAAGAGTACGAATTCGTCTTGATCGATTGCCCGCCGAGTCTCGGATTCCTCACGGTCAACGCGCTCACCGCCGCGGATTCAGTGCTGATTCCGATTCAGTGCGAATACCTAGCGCTTGAAGGAGTGACCCAACTCATCGATACGCTCAAACGCATCAAACGCGTGCTCAACCCAAAGCTCGAAGTCGAGGGCGTATTGCTGACGATGTACGACGAGCGCACGAACCTCTCGCGGCAAGTGGCCAACGAGGTCTACCACTTCTTCAAGGGGGCCGTCTACGAGACGGTCATTCCGCGAAACATCCGACTCGCCGAAGCTCCGTCTTTCGGAAAGCCGATTTTTCACTACGACTCCCGCTCCAAGGGAGCTGCCGCCTACCTCGAGCTGGCGAAGGAGATTCTCAAGCGTGATGGCCGACCCGAAACGCAGAGTGCTGGGTAAAGGGCTCGGGAGCCTGATTCCCGACGTGCCCGAAGACGGCGCCGGCCTGCTCGACTCGGCGCGCGGCAAACCCGGGGGCGAGGCGCCATCGACCTCCGCGGGCGTTCCAGTCGAAGTTCCCTTGGCTCGGATTCGCACCAATCCTCACCAACCGCGGCGCGTCTTCAAAGACGGCGAGATTCACTCCCTGGCCGATTCGATCCGAATCAACGGTGTGCTTCAACCGGTCCTGCTCAAGTCCGAAACCGGCGGTGGATTCATCTTGATTGCAGGCGAGCGCCGTCTGCGCGCCGCAAAGCTCGCCGGACTCGAAACCATACCCGCTGTTTTGAAGGACTTAGACGAGGACCGCTTCTTGGAAGTCGCTTTGATCGAGAACATCCAGCGTGAGGATCTCGGTCCGATCGAGACGGCCAAAGCCCTCCGGCAGCTCGTGCGCGACTTTCACCTGACGCAGGCCGAAGTCGCGTCACGGCTCGGAAAACCGCGCACCACCGTCACGAACTTCCTCCGGCTGTTGGAACTTCCGGTCGAAGTTCAAGAACTCCTCGACGAGCAGAAACTGGATATGGGACACGGCCGAGCATTGGCCGGGTTGACCGAACCCGTCGCCATCGTGCGGCTCGCCCGCGCGGCCGTCGAACAGCGCTGGTCCGTGCGCGAGGTCGAAGAGCGGGTACGAAGGCTGCTCTCCGCCCGGAAAACCGCCGAATCCACAGAAGGTCGCGGCGCCCGCAAAGATCCCAACGTCGCCGCCGCCGAGCAAGCGCTATCGCAGGCGCTATCCGCCAAGATCTCGATTCATCAGAACCGCACCGGCCGTGGTCGCATCGAAATCCGTTTCGCGGACGGTGGCGACCTCGAACGTCTCTATCGCGCACTGCTGAAGACCTCGGTGTCGACCACCGACGCCCTAGACGGCTGATGCCCCGGCGCTCCTCGTCGAAAGAGCCGATCTCGGTCTGGCTCGGCCAAGACATGCGTCTCGAGGGCGGGCTTCTACGCTTCGAAGGCACGTTGCGCGTCGACGGCGAGGTCATTGCCGGACACTTGATCGGTCCGACGCTGATCATCGGTGAAGACGGGCGGGTTTCCGGACACATCGAAGTCGGCTCTCTGACCGTCTTCGGAAAGGTCGATGCCGAAGCCAAGGTCAAGAATACGGCCTTGATCGCGCCCGGCGGTATCTTCGAAGGCGAGATGATTCTCGAGCGGCCCGTGCTCTCGGTTGAAGAAGGCGGCACTTTCCAAGGAAAGATCCGCATGGCGGAACCGGCAACCTGAGCGCGGCGCCGTCATTTCAATCCAGGCGCACTCCCTCCGAAGCCTAAGAGAACAAGAGAAGGAAGCGAGCACGCTTCCTTCTCTTTCATTGGCGAGGGTGCTTTGCGATGGCTACCAAAGCACGCCGATGATATCGAAAGGCGACTCCGAAATATCGATGAAGCGCTTCTTGCAATCCGAGAACTTGTCGAGCGTCCCGGCGTCGGTAACGCAATCTTCTTCATTGAGATCCGAACAGTTCCTTTTGTCGCTATCGTCGACCTCGACGTATTTCTCGCCGCACTTGCAGGTGCAGCGCATCGCCCACCCGAGCGTCGTCGCCCCGCCCGGAGGCCATACGACCAGCGGTCCCCGATCGATCTTTGAAACTTGCGCTCCGATCGCCAACGCAGGTCGAGCGTCATCGTCGCTCCAGGTCACCGCACCGGTGAAGATGATCTCACCCGGAAAGATCGTCTCTCCGGGGTAGGCGACGCGCCCACTTTGCAAGACGACGAGCGACTCCGCCGTCAACGGCGGCGCCGAGTCGGCGATCGACACCTTGTGCCGCGCCAGCGCATCCGTCGCTTCCGCGCCCGCGACGTAGGGAGCAACGGAAGCTATCACCTCTTCCGCCGAAGGCGTTTCGGCCTGTGCCGTGGGCACCGTAAGAAACGCCAAAGTTCCGAATACGGCAGCAAGAGCTACCTTGGTCGTGGAGAGTAGATCGACTCCGATCCGTTCCGTTCTTCTTTGCATCGTTCCTCCTTTCCGGCGCTCGGATCTCTTGGCCGGCTCTTCGAAAACGAGGCTACGATGGAACGATGAAGTGGAGTAGGATGTGAGCACGCACACTGTCCCGTAGGCGAGATCCGCCCTCTAGAAGAGCACCGGGTCTCCGGACCGTACGAAGTCGTGCGACGCCGGCGTACGACGGTCTTGGAAACGAACGAGTGAAAATGGGCTATTGCAAATGGGACAGCAGCGATTTCGCCCGATCAGCATACGCCGTCTTCGAAGAGATGATCCCTTCGAGAACCCCTCGCGCCGTTTCGCCATCTTGCATTGCAACGAGCGCTTGCGCGTACATCCACTCGATGCCGTCGGTCGGATATCCCGATTCCTCGGCGAAGAAAAGGGCGCGTTCGAGTTCGGCCGATGCCGTGTCGGCATCGCCGCCGAGCAGCAAAGCGCTGCCATGATAGTAGGCGGCATCGACGGATCGAAAGTCCAGCGCGACGACTTCTTTCATCGCGGCAGCGGAGTGAGTGTAGCGCTCCTCACGATAGGCCTGCTCGGCTTGCTTCCAAAACGCCGCGAGCTTTTCGTCCACGTTCGCATCCGCGGGCATCTCGAAAGGAACGGCATCGATGGCGTAGATCGTGCCGTCGGGAAGCGCAAAGGGCTCGATTTTCACCGGATCTCGTACCAGGAGCATGGCCGCGATACCGATGCACAAGACGACACCAATGGCGACTAGGAACTTGATCTTCATCTTTCCGTCGGCACTCCTTGGCCCCAACTCTCGGCCGAGCCGGCTCGGGTTGACGAAAGGTTACCTAGCCCCCATCGCCTTGTCGAGAGCATGCAGATCAACGACTCACTAGCCCATAGACCAGGGCGCCGATCAGCGCCGCGCACGGCAGGGTCAGCACCCACGAAAGAAGAACGTCGCGAATCACGCGATAGTTCGCCCGGTTGCTCGTCATGCCGATTCCGAAAAGCGAGCCGACCGAAACATGCGTGGTCGATACCGGCAAACCGAACAGACTCGCTGCAATGACCAACAGACCGGTGGCGAAATTCGCCGACAATCCCTGACCGCGATTCATCCCGGTGATCTTGCGGCTCATGGTTTCCGCTACGCGGCGTGCACTCAACACTCCGCCCACCGCGATGGCTGCTGCGACGAGCAGAAGGCTCGATCGCGCGTGAAGCGCCGGAAAGACCAAGAGCAGGGCAGCGATCTTGGGAGTGTCGTTGAGGCCGCGCGCGAAGCTGACGACGCCGCCGCTGAAGATATGAACCGAGTCCATGATCTTTTGATAGCCGATCCCCCAAAAGGCACCGGTGTAGCGCTCTACGCACTGCTGCTGCTGATCGATGCGCGCCGTCCAAGCGGCAGATTCGGCGCGAAGCGCGAGAACCGACGAGGGGAGCGGTATGGCGACCGTCCGTTCTTCCTCTCCGACACAAAAGCACCACTCTTTGGTGATTTTCATCCGCACTCTCGACCATCGAAAGAGCAAATAGAGTCCGGCGCCTAGCAACACCGCCAATAGCGGGCTGAGCAGGAGCGGTAGCAGGATCTTGGTCCCTAAGACGCGAAGCTCGACCGCCGATCCAACGGCCACCCAACCACTTCCAACCATTGCACCCATCAGCGCATGTGTGGTGGAAACCGGAAAACCGGTCACCGTCGCCAAGATCACCGTACTTGCCGCCCCCAAAGCCACCGCGGCGACGAAGGCCCAGGAACCCACGATGTGATCCGGTACCAATCCTTTGCCCGAGAAGGTCCTCAGCAGCGCCTGCGCGAAGCCCATCGCCGCCATCGAGCCGGCCAAGGTGCCCGCCGTAGCCCAGATCAGCGCGCTGCGATAGCTTAGCGTTCCGCTTCCGTAGAGCGAGGCGACGCCTTTGAAGTTGTCGTTCGCGCCGTTGGAATAAGCGAGAAAAAAGACCGCAAAAAGCAAGAGCGGGATGGTCATGTCGAGCCTTTCCGCCCCATCTTACCTGTCGGGGAGTCGATTCTCGATGAGTGCCGGCCCGGGAAAGCGTTCGGCATCAGGGTTCGCCCGAGCGAGCTTCGGGAAATCCCCGCTAGAAACGCGAAGTGAAACGCAAGCGATGGAGCCGGAAGGCCGAGCAACGCACCTTCGAGGCAGAGCCGTCTCGAAGTCGAAAAGGAAGCGCATGGAAACGAAAAGCGCGGTCAAGACCCCTCGCGACTTTTATCTCTTTCGCGACCTACGCCCCGGAGATATCGCCATCGACTGCGGCGCGAACGTGGGCCTCGTCACCCAACAGATGGCGGCCCGCGGTGCGACGGTCTACGCCTTCGAACCAAACCCCCACGCCTTCCGCACACTTCGAGAGACCTTTCTCGCCCACCCGAACGTTCATTGCCGGCAGGTCGCCGTTCTCGATCGAAAAGGCAAGGCCAGATTGTTCTTCCATGAACGCTCTGCCGAAGATCCCTTGCACTGGTCGACCGGATCCTCTCTGCTCGAGATCAAGCGCAACATCGATCCGAAAAGCGCAATCGAGGTCGAGGTCATCGACCTCGTCACCTTCATCCGCGACCTGCGCTCACCGATAGCGCTGTTGAAGCTCGATGTCGAGGGAGTCGAAGCTCCGATCATCCACCGCCTGATCGACACCGGTACGATCGAAAAGGTCGCTACGATCGTGGTGGAAACACACGAAAAGAAGATCCCGGAACTTCGCCCGGCCATCGCCCGACTTCGCGAGCGCATCGCCTCGCTCGGGCTGGGCAAGATCCACCTCGACTGGCAGTGATCGAACGGTGATCGAAACCATGCGCGGCCGCTGAATTGGAAACGCAGTCGCGGCGTGAAAGGCTCCGGATCGAGCGGATTCGTCGGACCGGTCCGTTCGTGGGACCTTCCCGTACCATCCCGGTTGGAAAATTCTAGGACGATCCCTGGAGCCGGTGCCGAAATCGTGCGGAGCATCCGGCCTCCATGTCGACGGCTCGAGACCGCGCGGCGGCAATGGACACGGGCTTTGGGAATCATCCGCGATAGACTGCCCACATGACGCGTGGACCCTTAGCGAGTGTCGGCAAGGATGCGGTCGTCCGGCTTTGGCTTCATCGACAGGGTCTTTCCTTGCCGCGAGGCGAAAGACCGCTCACTCGGAAGAACTTCCTGCGACACCTCGAAGAAACGGGCGGATTGCAGCTCGACAGCATCAACGTGCTCGACCGCGCGCACTACCTGACGCTCTGGAGTCGCTTCGGCTGCTACGAGCGGAAGAAAG
>JALUUK010000513.1 GCA_027021395.1 Acidobacteriota bacterium | reverse complement strand
ACCATTTATCACGTCGGAGTAGGAATGCCCATTACTGAACACCCCCTCCACAGATCCCGGCGAGCGCTGCTAACGCACCGGGCTCTTGCCTCAGGTGACCACGCCAAGTCTTCTCAGAGGATAGGGATGACAGATACGGGCCGGAGGAATCCAGTGGTCGATCAATCGCTTCATTCGCTCCCACGTCACCTTGGTTTTCTGGCTGCGTCGCCGAAGCGAACGCCACCAGAGCCAGGTTACTCGAAAGCGAAAGAGCATCAGCGCCGGGCCGTTCATCGGCACGCCGTAGTACTGGCAATGTCCGCGAACCACCGACGCCAACCACATGCCTACTTCCGGGACGGGGTCGTGCAGGCGTTGCCGAAGGGCATACTTCACGTCCTTCAGTTTGGCTTGCAACCTCTTACGCATCGTCTGGCGGATGACGGTAAACATCCCGTTACTCCGCTTCTTCCCGCAAATATGCGTGAAGCCGAGGAAGTCAAACGTCTCTGGCTTCCCCTGACCTCGGCGCCGCCGATTGTGAGCCGCGAACGGCCCGAATTCGATGAGCCGGGTCTTGTCGGCATACAGCTCCAATCCGAACTCGGCAAATCGTTGCCGAAGGTCGGTGAGGAACCGCTCCGCCTCGTGACGGTGCTGGAAGCCCACAACGAAATCATCCGCAAACCTCACGACGATCACGTCGCCGTTGGCCTGCGTCTGTCGCCATTGTTGGACCCAGAGGTCGAACACGTTGTGCAAGTAGATATTGGCCAGCAACGGACTGATGCTTCCGCCCTGGACCGTTCCCTTCGCACTCCCTGTTCGCTGTCCATCTTCCAACACACCGGCGTTCAACCATTTCTTGATCAACCGCACGATGCGCCGGTCCGCAATCCGGTGCTCAATGAACTTCACCAGCCATTCTCGATCGATGGCATCAAAGAAACCGGCAATGTCTGCGTCGAGCACCCAGTTCACCTTCTTCGTCAACTGCCCGACGTACAGCGCGTCCAGCGCATGATGCTGGTTGCGTTCTGGGCGGAATCCGTACGAGAAGCCGAGGAAATCGACTTCGTAGATGGCGTTCAGCACCTCGACCGTCGCCCGTTGGACCACTTTGTCCTCGAACGAAGTCACGCCCAGCGGTCGTTTCCGACCGTCAGGCTTCGGGACAAACGTTCTCCGAGTCGGCTTCGCTCGGTACGCCCCGCGTTGCAGCCGAGCGGAGAGATCTTGGAGGTTCTCCTCCAGGTCTTCCCCATAGTGCTGCCACGTCACGCCATCTACGCCCGGTGCGGCATCCCGCTTGAGACCGAAGTAGGCCTCCCGGAGCGTATCGATGCTGTGAATGTGGTGCAGGAGCGCGGTGAACCGCAACGACTGATCCCTCGTTGCGGCTTGGCGTACCCGCGCAAGCGCGTGTTGCATGCGAGCCCGGCCTTGCATCCGGAGCATGTGTTGCTCGCGCGAGTTCCCTTTGGCCAACCGCCTTCCCTCCATCCCCTCCGCCGCTGGCCGGCCAGCAATGTTCGAGGACTTCTTCGGTACTACACGGTTGTCCGACTTCCCACGACCGTTCGTCATCGGCGTACGTCCGTAGACTTCCCGATGCGGCCCGCGGCGCCATGCAGCACGGGCGGTTGTGGGATCTCCCGGTTCCCGTACAAGGTGCGTACGAACATGCGTGGGGGCTCTGACCGCGCGGGGCCCCGCCGGAGCTTGCGATATCGCTCCGCCAGGCGTCGCCTTCCCCATTCTCCTACAAGGTCGGCGCCCCGAAGTAAGTGTCTTTCGCGGCTCAATACCCAGCCTGCTCGCACCCCTGTCAACGCTTCACAACCGCGGTTGCCCGCGATTGTGCATGACTCGGGGACGTTGCGGATCGCTAATCCTTCAACGTTGAAGACTTTCACTTTAACACCTTGCCGGTTTTGACCGGCGCACAGGAGTGCACACC
>JALUUK010000512.1 GCA_027021395.1 Acidobacteriota bacterium | reverse complement strand
ACACGCAGCATCCTGACCGACACGCCCACCGGACGAGCCGCACGTCGCCATGAGTGATGTAGATCTCAAGATGGAAATTCACCTCGGTGACAATCTCGAGATCCTGCCGACCTTCGAGGACGGGAGTTTCGACCTGATCTACATCGATCCTCCGTTCAACACCGGCAAGATTCAAAGCAGGACCAGCATACGTACGGTGCGTGACGAGCAAGGCGATCGCACCGGCTTTGGAAGTCGCCGCTATCGTTCGATTCCCGGCGATACGACATCGTATGCGGATTCCTTCGACGACTACCTCGCCTTTCTCGAGCCCCGGCTCGAACAGGCCCATCGCTTGCTCGCACCGAGCGGCTCCTTTTTTCTGCACCTCGACTACCGCGAAGTGCACTACGCCAAGGTCCTGCTCGACGATATCTTCGGGCGCAAGCACTTCATCAACGAGATCATCTGGGCCTACGATTACGGTGCGCGAAGCAAGAAACGCTGGCCGAGCAAGCATGACAACATCCTTTGGTATGCCGCCGACCCGAAGCACTACACCTTCAATTTCGAAGCGATCGACCGCATCCCCTACATGGCACCCGAACTCGTTGGAGCCGAAAAGGCTGCACGCGGAAAAACCCCGACGGACGTCTGGTGGCATACCATCGTCAGCCCCAACGGAAAGGAAAAGACAGGGTACGCGACGCAAAAGCCTTTGGGGATCATGCGCCGACTCGTCGGTGTGCACTCGAATCCGGGCGACCGCCTCTTGGACTTTTTTGCGGGAAGTGGATCGTTCGGCTGTGCCGCCTTCGAAATGGGGCGACACTGTGTGCTGATCGATGACAGCCCTCGAGCCGTGCAGATCATGACCGATCGCTTGGCCCTTGCCTGTCCTACGGTACACGACTCCTCATCGGCGAGTCGCTGAAGCTAATCCGCCATCGCATGTGGCTTAGTCTCCCCTTCCGACGTGGAAGAGCTTCGTCGGACAAGAAGGGTTATGTTAACCTCGACTCGTTGTTCGAGACTCGAGAGCTGATCCGGAAGGAATGGGGGGCTGATTCGGAGGTGCCCGTTGCCGAAAGAAGCGACGATCGGCATTCTCGAGCAGTCGATGAATCTACTGCCGCTCGGGTTTCTGCTCGTCGAAGCGAGCGGCGAGATCGTACTGATCAACGACTACGCGCTCAAAGCGCTCGGCTACGAACGCGATGAATTGATCGGCCGCTCGGTCGATGACCTCGTCCCTCCAGGAATCCGCGAGCGCCATGTAGAACTGCGACGAGAGTACTTGGAGTCGCCCGAAATCCGCCCCATCGGAGTCGGCCGAAAAGTCAATGCGCTGACCAAGAGCGGCGTGGAAGTCCCGGTAGAAGCAAGCCTAGGACCGGTCCATGTCGATGGCAAGACCTACGTCGCCGTGCAGCTTTCGAATATTTCCGCCATCGAGTCGGCGAGACGCAGCCTGACCGAATTGGTGAATTCCATCGATGGAATCATCTTCAGCGGCGACGCGCGGACATTTCACTTCGACTTCGTCAGTGCCCGTGCCGAAGAGATTCTCGGCTACCCGGCAGATGAGTGGGTCAAGCATCCGACGTTCTGGCCCGAGCACATTCTCGAAGACGACCGGCAAGACGCCGTGAGCTTTCACTACGGCGAAACGCAGAGTAGACGCGATCATCGCTTCGAGTATCGCATGCTCGCCGCCGACGGACGCATAGTCTGGATTCGTGAACTCGTCCGCGTCGTTTCCGATGCCGGACAGCCGGCCCGGATGTACGGCGTCATGTTGGACATCACCAAACTCAAGGAGAGCGAGGCGCTGCATACGAAACTCGAGGAGAAACTGCGCGCCGCTCAGAAGATGGAGAGCCTCGCCGTATTGGCCGGCGGCATCGCGCATGACTTCAACAACCTGCTGGTCGGCGTTCTGGGAAACGCGGGACTGATCCTC
>JALUUK010000511.1 GCA_027021395.1 Acidobacteriota bacterium | reverse complement strand
GTGCGGCATTCTCGATGGCTGCCACGACGCCTTCGGGAGAAACTCCCGGGCTGAGCAAGAGATCGAGCGAGAGACCATCCGCTCCCTCCCCGGGCAGGAGGTTTCGCGGAATCAGCCCCGCCGAGAGCCTAGCGAGCGCGCGATCGACCTTGTAGCCCGGGCGGTAACGTCCGATCCAGCGGACGGTGGGAAGCGATCGAGCCGCAGCCAAGGCGACGGCGTCGCCGCGCACGAGGTAGGCGTCGTGCGGTACATAGAAGAGAACCTCGAGTCCGGCGCTTCGGAGATCGGTCACTTCCTTCGGTCCCGGTGCGGAAAGAAACTGGACTACGGCGTGTCGCGGTGCGGAAGCGGCCAAGTCGTCGTAGGCCGCATCTTGCCGGACGAAGGCCGAGAGATCGGGTTCACCGTGCAAGAGGGGATCGAAACGTGCTCCATCGAAGAGGATGGCTCGCCGTTCGCGCAGCATCGCCGCAAGTTGCGCGCTCGCGGCCGAGCTCGAGGGCGGGTCGTCGGGAAAGATCATCGGCAAGGTGCCGGAGTCGGCCGGAGCAGGGCTTTGTCTCCTCTCTTCGAATTTTCCCGCGTTCG
Organism: Acidobacteriota bacterium; assembly: GCA_027021395.1. GTDB lineage: Bacteria > Acidobacteriota > Polarisedimenticolia > J045 > J045 > JALUUK01. Next base: position 8,361 of record JALUUK010000511.1, on the reverse strand, counting down.
GGCTCCAGGACGGAAGCTGCCGTTCGGGCCGGGTCTCGGCCGCCCGGCAATCGAGTCCGGACAAAAACGAGGCAGAGAGGGCAAAAACGGCACAGGCCCACAGAACGAGCCCTCCGCGAAAACGCGGCGACGATCGGATATCCATAGTGCAGGAATTACTGTCATCCCGGCGGAATGGCAAGACGGGCCGGGCGAAGTGCGGTGATTGATGGCGATCAAGGCGTCCCCGGAGGCAGCGGGGGAAAATACGCTTCCGTCGCCGGGGTCGGGATCCGGCGGGACGAGGAGGGTCTTTGCCGTGTCGCCTGAACCGAGAAGCGAGGAGCGTTTCGCGGAGAGACGGTCGGCGGTGCTCGGCCCCGCAGAACGGCTGTTGATGGTCGTCGGGGGGTATGGCTCGGGTAAAACGGAGGCGTCGGTCAATTTGGCGCTAGACCTTTCTCGGTATGCGGTGTCCGTGCAGATTGCCGATCTCGATCTGGTGAACCCCTATTTTCGCTGCCGCGAGGCGCGTGCGTTGATGCGCCGGCACGGCATTCGCGTGGTGGTTCCTCCCGATGCGCAGGTCTACGCGGATCTTCCGATCGTTCTGCCGGAGATCCGCGCTTTGTTGAATCCGCCGCGCGGAACGGTTTCCATACTCGATGTCGGAGGTGACGACGTCGGCGCGCGCGTTTTGGCCTCCTTTCGTCCCGACCTCGCCGAGGGCTCCTACGAGCTTTGGCAGGTGATCAATGCGCGACGCCCGTTTACGGATACGGTGGCGGGCTGCCTGCGCGTACAGCAGGCGATGGAAGCCTCATCTCGGTTGAAGACGACGGGCTTGTTGGTCAACACACATCTTTGCGAAGAAACGACGCCTGAGATCGTGCTCGAGGGTTGGCATCTCGCTCGCGAGGTCTCCGTCAAGCGTGGTGTGCCGATCAGGGCGGTGGCGGTGATGGAGCACCTTGCCTCTTCGCCGCACTTCGAATCGATCGATGTGCCGATCTTGCGGCTGCGAAGGCGCATGCTGCCCCCATGGTTGCAATGACGATAAGGAGCTGATGATGGGCCGGATTGCGATTGACGAATTGCGCTGCAAAGGCTGTGGGTGTTGCATCGTCTCCTGTCCGAAAGACCTGATCGAAGTATCCCATGAGTTGAACGACCGCGGCTACGAGTACGTCGTCTTCAACGGGTCTCCCGAGGATTGCTCCGGATGCACGATGTGCGCCGTCAGTTGCCCCGATCAAGGCATCGAGGTCTGGAACAAGCGTGGAAAGCAGACCTTCGTCAATACGGCGGGCTTGACGGAAGCGATGACCCACTACTGTCCCGGGTGCACTCACGGTGTGGTCCATCGCATCACCGCCGAAGTGCTCGAAGAACTCGGTCTGCTCGGTCGCACCGTCGGGATCGCCCCCGTCGGTTGTTCGGTGCTGGCGTATGAGTATTTCAACTTCGACATGTTCGAGGCGTCTCACGGACGTGCTCCGGCGGTGGCGACCGGGGCGAAGCGTGCGCGTCCGGACCTGATCGTTTTCACCTATCAAGGAGACGGCGATCTCGCATCCATCGGCGGCAACGAGATTCTGCACGCTGCCAATCGAGGGGAGAAGATCACGGTGGTTTTCCTCAACAATGCCATCTACGGCATGACGGGTGGCCAGATGGCGCCGACGACGTTGCCGGGCCAGCTCACCTCGACCTCTCCGGTCGGGCGGAACGTCGCCGAGACGGGATATCCGATTCGCATGGCCGAATTGCTGGCGGTGCTCGAGACGCCGGCCTATATCGCGCGCGGTTCGGCACACACTCCCAAGCACGCACTCAAAACGAAGAAGATGATCAAGAAAGCCTTCGAGTACCAACGCGACGGCGTTTGCTTTTCCTTCGTCGAGGTTCTTTCGACGTGTCCGACGAATTGGGGCCTTTCTCCGAATGAATCCTCCGACTGGCTCGAAGAGGCCATGATGCCTTGTTTCCCGCTCGGAGTGATCAAAGAGCCCGACGCCGGCGGCAGGGAGCAGTCATGAAAGGAACGGAAGTCCTGATGGCCGGTTTTGGTGGGCAAGGCATGTTGCTCGCCGGCAAGGTTCTCGCTCACGCCGCGATGAATGCCGGATTGGAGGTGAGCTGGCTTCCATCTTACGGGCCGGAAATGCGAGGCGGAACGGCCAACGTCATCGTCTGCATCTCGCCACAGCCCATCGGGTCGCCGCTGATCACCACGCCGCGCGCGCTGGTCGCGATGAACCTTCCCTCACTGGAGAAGTTCGCCGATCGCGTCAAACCGGGGGGATTGATACTGATCAACTCGACGTTGATCTCGCACTCGCCGGGTCGTTCCGATTGCCGGGTCTTGGAGGTGGATTCACGCCGCATCGCCGCCGAGGCAGGCAACGATCGCGCAGCAAACTTCGTGATGCTCGGTGCGTATGTCGGAGCGAGCCGCGTCGTCAAGGCTGAAGACGTCGAGAATCAGATCGCTGAGGAGTTTCGCGGCAAGAAAGAACGATTCATTCCTGCCAATATCGCCGCGTTTCATGCGGGCTGCGCGATGACGGAAACGAGGATGTGATGGCCAAGGTTCTGATGAAGGGTAACGAAGCGTTGGGCGAAGCCGCGATCCGCGCCGGGTGCATTCACTTCTTCGGCTACCCGATCACGCCGCAGACGGAAGTTCCGGAATATCTCGTCAAGCGACTTCCGGAAGTCGGAGGTGAGTTCGTTCAAGCCGAGAGCGAAGTCGCATCGATCAACATGATTTTTGGAGCAGCGGGAGTGGGCGTGAAGTGCCTGACCTCCTCCTCGTCTCCGGGTATCTCGCTGATGGCCGAAGGGATGAGCTATATCGCAGCCTGCGAACTGCCCTGTGTGCTGATCAACATCATGCGCGCGGGTCCGGGGCTCGGCGGCATTCTTCCTGCGCAGAGCGACTATTTGCAAGCTACGAAGGGGCACGGTCACGGGGACTACCAAGTCATCGTGCTCGCACCGGCATCCGTGCAGGAAGCCGTGGATTTGATGACGCTCGCTTTCGAACTCTCCGAGACCTACCGCAATCCGGTGATGGTCTGCGCCGACGGGATGATCGGACAGATGATGGAGCCGGTGAGCTTCCCCGAGGTCGAGGGCGGCCCGATGAAGGACAACGACTGGGCGCTGACCGGTTGTGAAGGACGCCCGCGTCGCATCGTCAACTCGCTCTATCTCGATCCGGAAGAACTTCATCGCCACAATCTGAAGCTCAAGAAGAAGTACGACATCATCGCCGAGAAGGAGACCCGCTGGGAGATCTACAACGGCGATGGCGATCCCGTGTTGCTGTTGACCGCTTTCGGGACGATGGCCCGGATTTGCAAGACCGCGATCGACGAGCTGAAAGCGGAGGGAGTCGAGGTCGCCCTGTTTCGCCCGATCACGATTCATCCATTCCCCTACGAGGCATGCCGCAAGGCCATGGATGAACTCCCCTCCGGCGCTCCCGTAGTGGACATCGAGATGAACATGGGACAGATGCTCTTCGACGTGCGACTGGCCTCGGCGGGCAGCCGCCGGATCGAATTCCATGGGACGGCGGGCGGAATCGTGCCTTCGCCCGACGATGTCGTCGCCAAGATTCGCGAACTTCTCTCCTGAGCTCATCCTCCCCGGGCTAGAAGCCGGCAAAGTCGAAAGAGATTCTGCATTTCCGGTGAGATTCGGCGGCGAGCCCTGTGCCCATCACCGCCGCCAAGGCCTAGCGTGTGCAGGCCCATGGCGCTCGCTGCGGGCTTCGCCCCTTGCGCTTTCGGCGGGGTGGGCACGCTTGCTCCGCCAACCTACATTGAGGGAAGGCGACGAAGAGGCTCAGCAGCGTGCATATCAACGATCTCGTAAAATCCGCATCGGAAAAAGGCGCATCGGATCTCCATCTGAAGGTGGGAGCCTACCCGGTCATTCGGGTGGATGGGCGTCTCGTCGCCATGACGGAACACCAGCGCTTGATGCAGGAAGACACCATCGCGATGGCGTTTTCCATCATGAGCGCTCGGCAGAAGCAGAAGTTCAAGGAGAACTTCGAAATCGACATGGCGTATTCCGTGCCCGGTCTCGGGCGGTTTCGCGTCAACGTCTTTCAGCAGCGGGGGACCGTGGGCTTGGTTTTGCGCGTCATCCCCGTGCGCATCGCCTCCGTGCGCGAACTGACTTTGCCTCCGGTCTTGGAGACCATCGCTCAGGAAAGGCGAGGGCTCGTCTTGGTCACCGGATCGACCGGTTCGGGAAAATCCACGTCCTTGGCGGCGGTGATCGACTACATCAACTCGACTCGGTCGGAACACATCATGACCATCGAGGATCCTATCGAGTACCTTCACCGCGACAAGAAATCCTTGGTGAATCAACGCGAAGTGGAGGTGGATACCCACGGTTTCGCCGATGCGTTGCGCTCCGCACTGCGCCAAGATCCGGACGTGATTCTGGTCGGAGAAATGCGAGACTACGAAACGATCGAAACGGCGTTGCTCGCAGCGGAGACCGGCCATCTCGTGCTTTCGACTTTGCATACCACGGATGCGACCGAAACCGTCAATCGCATCATCTCGGTCTTCCCTCCGCATCACCAGAAACAAGTGCGCCTGCAACTTGCTTCCGTGTTGCGTGCGATCATTTCCATGCGATTGATCGTCAAGGCCGACGGCACGGGGCGCGTGCCTGCGGTCGAAGTTCTTCGGACGACGCCATATATCCAGGAATGCGTCGAGAACAAAGACAAGACGAAAATGATTCGCGATGCGATCGCCGCGGGAACCTCTCAATACGGGATGCAGACCTTCGATCAGTCGATTTACAATCACTGGCGCGCGGGAACGATCTCTACGGAAGAGGCGCTCAACCGGGCGACGAACCGCGACGAACTCCGCCTGCGTATGGAAGGGATCGAGTCGACGTCGGCTGCTTCGCAGCAAGAGATGGAAGCGGCTCTGCAGTCGACCGCCGAGGGTGCGGGCGAGTCCGACTCCGCCGAGATCCCGGGCTTGTCTCGATTCGCTGATTGATCCTAGCTCCTGGCTCCGCACGCTCTTGCATCAGCCTTGCTTCTGATCGCCGACCGCCCGCAGGCACGGCGGGGATCTCTCGAGCGGGAGCCCGGTCACGCGATCGAGGCGCGGTCGGCCTATACTCCGGTGATGGAGAAGACAGCCAAACGAGCTTGGGATCTGATCTTGCGCGCGCTCGCCCGCCGCGAGATGAGTGAGAGCGAGGTCCGCAGGAAACTGGCCTCCAAGGGTTACCCCCGGCAGGTGCAGGAAGAGATCGTCGAGAAGGCGCGACGGCTTCAACTCGTCGATGACCGCAAGGTCGCCTATAATCACGCCCGATTTCGCGCCGAGTCCTGCCGGCGGGGTCCTCAACGCGTTCGGCAGGAACTGTTGTCTCGAGGTATTTCCCCGGAATGGATTGAAGAAGCGATACGGGCGGCGTTTCCTCCGGAGGAGAGCGGTGAGGCCGTCTCCCGAGCACTCGATCGCATGCTTCGCGGGAAAGGCATGCCGGAGGACCGATCCGGTCGCGAGAAGGTGATACGCCGATTGCTGCGAGCCGGTTTTGCCTACCCGGATGTGCAGCGGGTGGTCGACCTGGAGGTGGATGACGATGCGTTCTGACGAAGTGCGTCAGGTCTTCTTGGAGTTTTTTGCCGGCAAGGGGCATCAGAAGGTGCCTTCGTCGCCTCTCGTCCTGCCCGCCGATCCGACGCTCCTCTTTGCCAATGCCGGCATGAATCAATTCAAGGAGGTCTTTCGCGGGCGGGAGACGAGGCCCTATCTCCGGGCGACCTCGGTTCAAAAATGTATGCGGGTCTCCGGCAAGCACAACGATCTCGAAGAGGTGGGCAAGACTCCTCGCCACCACACCTTCTTCGAGATGTTGGGAAATTTTTCGTTTGGGGACTACTTCAAGAAAGAAGCGTGTCTCTGGGCTTGGGAACTTCTGACCGAGGTGTATGGGATCGATTCCGAACGCTTGGTGGTCACGGTTTTCGCGGGTGACGACGGTTTCGCGGCAGACGAAGAGGCGGCACGTATTTGGCGGGAAGACGTCGGCGTCGAAGCCGACCGTATCTCCGCGCTCGGGCGCCGGGACAATTTTTGGCAGATGGGGGAAACCGGTCCCGCAGGTCCTTGCTCTGAGATCCACTACGACATGGCGCCCGATGCGGGACCGACATCCGATCCCGGAGAGGATCCCGAGCGCTACCTCGAGATATGGAATCTCGTCTTCATGCAATACGATCTACAGCCCGACGGCGGCGCGGTGGATCTGCCCGCGCCGTGCGTCGATACGGGAGCCGGGCTCGAACGGCTCGTCGCCGTCATGGGCGGGTTCGAGAGCAACTATCAGACGGACCTCTTTCAGCCGCTGATTCTTCCGCTCGCGGAAGAGGCCGGCTTCGTCTACGGCGAGGGGAATGCGCGCGACGTTTCGCTGCGAGTGATCAGCGATCATCTCCGGGCGATCACGATGCTCGTTGCAGACGGTGTCATCCCCGGTCCGGAAAAGCGCGGTGCGGTGCTGCGGCGGATCTTGCGGCGCGCGCTGCGCCACGGGCGATTGGCCGGGCTGCCGGCTCCTTTTCTCCATCGGCAGATTGGGAATGTCGTTGCGCTGCTCGGCGAGACCTATGCTGAATTGCGCGAAGTTCAACCCACGATCGAAACCGTCGTGCGGAATGAAGAGCAGCGCTTCGAGCAAACGCTCGCCGCCGGTTTCGAAAAACTCGAAGAAGCCATCGAATCGGTGATGGCCGCGGGTGGGGAGACTTTCCCGGGGGAAGAGGCCTTCGTTCTAGAAAGCGAACGGGGTTTGCCGCTCGATCTCGTACGCGATGCGCTCGAAGAACGGGGGCTCGTACTCGACGAGCCGGGCTATCTCAGCGCTCGCAAGAAGCACGTGGAAAGATCGCGGGTCTGGAAGGCCGGAGCGACGCCGGAGGTTTCGGTCGATCTCTATGTGCCGTGGCAGAAAAGCGGCTCTCATTTCGTCGGCCGCGATCGAGAGCGCGTCGATGCCGCTCGGGTCCTCGGGATCCTTTCCGACGGAGTATCCTGCGAAGTTGCCGAGCAGGGAAGCGAAGCGGAGGTCATTCTCGACGAGACGCCGTTTTATGCCGAGAGCGGAGGGCAGATCGGAGATCGCGGCCTGTTGATCGGAGCTTCGTTTCGCGCGTCGGTACTCTCGACTCGTTCGCCCGTTGAAGGAGTGATCGTCCACCGCGTGCTCGTCGATCAGGGGGTCTTGGAATCCGGGCAGATCGTCGTTGCCGAGGTGGATCACGCCAAACGGCTCGGAGCGGCCCGCCACCATACGGCGACCCATCTCTTGCACGCCGGCTTGAGAACGGTTCTCGGACCGCACGTTCGCCAGTCCGGATCGCTGGTCGCCTTCGACCGGCTGCGTTTCGACTTTTCGCACTTTTCGGGACTTTCACGGTCGGCACTCGACGAAATCGAAGATTTCGTCAACGAAGCCGTTCGCACGGACTTCGCCGTCGAGACCGAAGAAATGCCTCTCGAGCAAGCGTTGGCGAGCGGAGCGATCGCTTTTTTCGGCGATCGCTACGGAGAGACCGTTCGGGTCGTTCGCATCGGTGACGTCAGCGTCGAGCTTTGCGGCGGCATTCACACCGGGCGAACCGGAGAGATCGGACTCCTGTGGTTGCTCGCCGAAAAGGGCATCGCCGCCGGCGTGCGCAGAGTCGAGGCCGTGACGGGGCCGGACGCCCTGCAGGTGTTGCGCAGCGAGCGCGACGTGCTGTCCGAGATCTCGACCCTGCTCGGGACCAGCCGTACGGAAGTCCGCTCGGGCGTTGCGCGGCGCATCGAGTCGCTCGACAAGGCACGCAAGGAGATGGAGCGCCTACGCCTCGAGCAGGCGCAGGCCACGGGGCAGACGGAAGAGAGTCGGCAAGACGTCCGTGGGATCACCGTCATCGCGCGTCGAGCGGATGGTTTGAATAAGGGGCAACGGCGCGATCTCGCCGACGGCCTGAGAGGAAAAGAGCCCTCGTCGGTGATCGTTCTGTGTGCCGATGACGGAGGGAAAGCATCGCTGCTCGTGGCCGTGGGTGAAGAGGCCCGCGCGAAAGTCGACGCCCGGGACGTGGTTCGCAAGCTCGGGCCCTTGGTGGCCGGCGGTGGCGGTGGACGGCCCGATCTCGCCGAAGCCGGCGGGAAGAAGCCCTCGGGATTGCCGACGGTCATCGCCGACGCAGCAGGGGTCGTCGAACAGTTGCTAGAAGCCCGCTGAAAAACACAACGACTCGCAGCCGGATCTCCCTCTAGGCCGAAGTTCCAGTCTCGATATCCCACGCTCCGCCCGTAGTTCGTGGGATTC
>JALUUK010000510.1 GCA_027021395.1 Acidobacteriota bacterium | reverse complement strand
CCCTCCTCTCGACGAGCGGGTGGACTCGGGGTCTCGCTCCGGAAATCCGACGGCACCGGGCCGGCATGCCCCCGATGCGGAATGCTGAGAGAGGGGGACTCGTCGACGACCGTAGGAACCGCCAGGATCGGCAATTGATCTTCTAGGCGCTTTAGCAATTCGATGGCGGGACTGGCCATCAACAGGGTCGCCGCGGGAAAACGGTAGAGTAAGCCGGCGGTGAATGAATCGACCTTGTAGGGCCGATCTCCTCGTCCATCGCCATCTTGATCCCAACCCAGATAGTCGCTCCAGTAGTTCCCACCCTCCGCATCACCCCAGGTCTGGCTGGCCGCGGCGACATAGTAGACCTGTTGTTCGTTGCCGATGAAGGCGTTGTTACGGAACACATTGCGCTCCGTACCGGCCCAGACACGGGCGCCGATGGCATTGTGAGCCACCCGATTGCCTTCCAGCGTGTTGTCCAAAGTGGAAAAGAAGAACAAGCCCTCTCCGTTCCGCTCCACGATGTTGTCGCTGATCTCGGAGTACTGTACATCGCGGAACAGGATACCGTGCGCCTCGTTGTCGGTTGCAATATTCTCCTTCACGACCAGGTTGTTGCTGGACATCATGGCAAGACCGGTGATGTTGCGCCGCGCGATGTTGCCGCGCACCGTGTTGCCCCACGAGTACATATAGTGGATTCCGTAGCGAAGATCGCTCACCTCGTTGTCGAGGATGAGGCTGTCTTCGGTGGCCGATACGTAGATCCCGTCCCGGCTGCCCTCGACACGGTTGCCGGCGACCCGCACACCGCTGCAATCGAAGAGATGAATGCCGTTGCCGCGGTTGGAACGATGGACGATATCCCGACGGCCGGTGATCCGGTTGCCCTCGACTCGAACTCCTCGACCTTCGTGCACCCAAATCCCGAAGGTACACTCGCTCAAAGTGGAATCCTCTACCACCGCACCCACGGCTTCCGGCGCAATGTAGACGCAGGAATCCGGGCCTCGACGATCCGTCCCGCTGTTGCGAACCTCGAGGCGCAGCAGACGCGCGCCGGGTGCGCTGATACGCACGACCGTGCCGCGACCGCCGCCATCGATCACTCCTCCATCGCCACTCAAGGTCACCGCTCGGTCGACATCGACCGGGCCGGGCCAAATCCCTTCCGGCACCAAGACAGTATCCCCAGCCCGGGCAAGATCCAGGGTCGCCTGAACCGTGGGAGCGTCGGTCCCCACCACCAGCACGCTCGCCGCGAAGACGATGATCGAAGCGATCACGGTCTCAACTCTGCAGAAGTACCGTCCCCACGTGCTTTCTCCGCCGCTCGGCGAATCCGAACCAGGGGTGGACAGCGCTGATCATCGTGGTAAATGGCCTCGCATTTCCAGCAGTTGAGACACTCTCTCGGATCGATTGAGCCGTCCATACGAATCGCTCGCGGTTCACAGTCCCGCGAGCATATCTTGCAGCCTTTGGCGCAAAAGTCCCGCCGATAGGGCGAGAAGATCCGCAATGTGGAAGGCAGAGCCAAGGCAGCTCCTAGCGGGCAAAGATAGCGGCAGAACGGACGCCAATAGAACAAGGCCGCTCCCACCAAGAGCAGCCAATAGAGGAAGAACCCCAACGGGCGAGTCCAGGGCGCGATAAAGAACGTGGATTTGAAGGGTTCGATCTCGGCCAGCCATTCGCCTAAGCCGGGTGAGTAGAGAAAGGCTCCCACCAGCGCGAATAGAACCACATAGCGAAGATGGCGCAGGCGCTCGTGAATGGACCTTGGCAACTCGAAACTCGGCAGCTTCAAGATGCGGCCGAGCTTGAACAGCCCCTCGGTCATCACGCCGTAGGGACAGACCCAGCCGCAGAAGACTCCTCGACCCCAAAGAAGAGTCGTCACGACGATAAAGACCCACGTCGTAAACAAGAAAGGATCGGAGAGAAACAATTCCCAA
>JALUUK010000509.1 GCA_027021395.1 Acidobacteriota bacterium | reverse complement strand
CCCTCTTCGGTAACGAAGCCGACGATGCGCGGTTGATGCAGCCATATCGCATCCGAGGGACTGAGACCATGCGCGACGACGATGGTTTCTTCAGAAAGCTGAAGTTCGCGACGCTTGCCCGTTCCTCCGCTGAGAATGCGCTGTAAGCGGACATGCACGTCCTGGATGTCTCCACCTCGTTCGCGAATGTAGGGGTCGTCTACAGCCGCGAGCGCTTCTAGCAGGCGATTGACGGTCGTAGCGAGCGCCCACTCCGCGTTGATGCCGCGCTTCGATATGGCTTGCATCGTTTCGCGCCCGAGCTTGCGGTCGTCGAGAATCATGCGATGAGCGTCGAAAATCGCCGCGTACTTCGATCCGAGATTGTCTGCCGTACGCTCTCGTAGCGCGATGATCTCCTTGCGCGCTTGCACGCGCGCGCTCCAAAACCTCCTCAGTTCAGAGCGAATGCCTTCGGCGGCGATGCGATAGCGCTGCACGTCGACTTCCCATCGCCCGACGACGAGCGCGCTCCCGAGAGCGATTCCGGGAGAGACCCCTAGCCCGTCGATCGCATGGGGCCGACCCGACCGTTCGCTCATCTTTCTTCTCCGAAGCGATCTTCAATGAGTCGTACGATGGCGTCTGCCGCCGCTTCGGCATCGTTGCCTTCCGCCGTGACGAGGATCGTCGAGCCGAAGGGCACGGCGAGAGTCAGGATCCCGAGAATGGATTTTGCATCGACCGCATCTCCGTCACGGATCAGATGTATGCGGGACGAGAATCCGTTCGCGAGATCGACGAGGCGGGCGGCTGCGCGGGCGTGCAACCCTAGGCGGTTGACGATACACACCTCACGTTCCACCACGGCTACTCTCCTCCGTCGCCGGCTAGGATTTCGCTAGCGACGGAAATCGCATCTCGTCCCTTCTCGGCCAGGAGCTTCGCGATCTCTCGTATGTCGTGCTTCCCTCGGAGATTCGTAAATTTGATGACCATCGGCAGGTTCACACCGGTCAGAACTTCGACCACGCCCTCTTCGAGGAAGGTGAGCGCCACATTGGTCGGTGTGCCGCCGAACATGTCGGTGCAGATGATCACGCCTCCTAGAGCGTCGAGATCTTCGATGGCGCGCTCGATGCGGATTCTGCCTTCGGCGACATCGTCGTCCCAATCGATGGCCAAGGCCTCGATCTTTCCCGGGTCGGGGACGATCCGACGCGCCGCAGCGACGAGTTCTTCCGCAAGGCATCCATGGGTCACTACCAGTAGGCCGATCATCCCTTGATTCGCTCGCCTTCACGCTGCAAGTCCCGGTGGACCGTCGTTGCAGGAAACCCCGACTGCGCCAGGAAACGCGCGAGATGTTCGGCGGTCGCGACCGAACGATGCCTTCCGCCGCTGCATCCCACGGCCAAGGTGAAGTAACTTTTCCCTTCCGCCACATAGCGAGGCATCAGAAAAGAGAGCAATTCCTCGATTCTCCCGACGAATTCATCGAAATCCGTATTGCGCGAAAGAAAGTCGGCGACGCGCTCGTCCCTTCCATCGAGCAAGCGCAGGTCGTTTTCAAAGTAAGGGTTCGACAAGAAACGCACATCGAGAATGGTGTCGACGTCGCGCGGCGTACCGTACTTGAAACCGAAAGAAACGATCTGACATTGAAGCGATGCCCGGCCGCCGTCTCCTTCGGCAGTCATCATCTCTTTGACGGTGGCGCGCAACTCGTGAGAGTTGAACGCGTCCGTTGCGATGACGCGGTCGGAGTCGTTGCGCAGCCGCTCGAGAAGCCGACGTTCTTCCGAGATGGCTTCGGCGATACTGATGCCCGAGCGGGCCAAAGGATGCGGCCGTCGGGATTCCGAATAGCGTCGAATCAGCGTTTGCTCATCGGCTTCGAGGTAGAGCACGCTAAGATTGATCCGTTCATCTCGGCGAAGCTCCGCGAGCACTTGCGGCATGACC